>JAFAVZ010000679.1 GCA_019242175.1 Acidobacteriota bacterium | reverse complement strand
GAATTGAGAATTGAGAATGGAGAATTGAGAAAAGGTGGGAGGGCGTCTCTCGTCATTCTCAATTCTCCATTCTCAGTTCTCAATTCGTCCGCGCCAGCGGCCGTTCGACGGCCTCCGGCCCCTTCGGTGTACACACCGACCGGTCGGGGGCTGGGCGTGGTCGTCGACATCGGGTCGTAATGCCTAGGTTCCAGCGGAGAGCTCGCCCACCTCGGCGGTGAGCGTCTCGATCTCCTTCACGAGGAGGTCGTATTCGGCGACTTTTCTCTGAAGGAAGGCGCGCGTGACGTCGATCTTTTCCTCGATGCCCTGCGCGGTGAGGACGTAAACGTAAGCGGATTTCTTGCGGCTGTTGCGAAAGTTGCGGGCCTTGATCCAGCCCTTCTCGATGAGGGCCTTGAGGCAGTAGTTCACCTTCCCGAGGCTGATCCCGAGCTCCCGAGCGACGTCGCGTTGGCTCGCCTCGGGGTGATCCGCCAGATACTTGAGCAGGCGGTAACGGACTTCTTCGTCAATCGGATGCATGCGTTCAACTGTTGAACGCGCGCATTGGATCACGCTTTCAAGGATGGTGCAAGGCGGCCAGGACGTCTCTCTCGAACTCCACTGCGACGGCTTTGCGCAGGAGGGAAACCATCACGAGCAGCCGGTCCCGTCCCTTCTCCCGTTCCACCACCCCCACATACCCGGCGAACGCCCCCTCGGTCACGCGGACGGCATCGCCGGCGACGATCGCGTCGTAAGGCTCGAGCGAGGCGCCGGCGAGCTGGAGGTCGCGGATCTGGCGCAGCTCCTCGCCGAGGATTTGCTGGTCTTCGACTTCGAGGAGGGCGGCGACGACGTTGCTTCGGTACGCAGCGTCGCGGCCGCCGCGCAGGAAGACGTAGCCAGGAAAGAGCGGCAGATGCGAGGTGCGCGTTCGCCCTTCGTGGCGTCGGGCGCGGCGGACTTGGGGCAGATAGAAGGGAACGTCGTGCTGGAGAAGATGGCGGGCGAGGACCTTCTCCTGACGGCTCCGGACGTGGGCGACGATCCATGTCATCCCGGCCGGCAGCGCGAACAGCTCGTCCGGATGGATCTCCGGTTCCTTCGGCAGCAGCGGCATGGGAGAGACGTCGAGCCTTGACGAATCGTAAAAGAGCTTGACATGCTAACGCGACTCCTGCGCCGCAGGCTCACTCCGGAGGACCAGAACAGAATGGCAGATCACCACCCCGACCGGGTCTCGGTCGAGCCCGAGACTCCGATCTCGGTCAGTCACCTCGTGCACACGCTGCGGGCTTACTCCGCGGTCATCTGGCTGTCGCTCGCCGCCGTGGTGATCGGCTACCTCATCTTCGCCGTAGTCCTCTATCTCGTCTCGCCGTCGCAGCGGATCACGCTGCAGCAGTTCCGCCTCGACTTCGAAGGCGCGCAGAAGGGCGAGTATCCGAACGGCGTGAAGTTCACGCCGACGGAGATCGTCGCCTCGCCGATCCTTCTGAAGGTCTACGAGCAGAACGAGCTGGGCCGATTCCAGAAGTTCGCCGACTTCAGCCGCTCGGTCTTCATCCTCGAGTCCAACCCGGCATTCGAGCGCCTCGCCGCCGACTACACGGCGCGCCTCTCCGATCCGAAGCTGACGCCGATCGATCGCGAGCGCATCCAACGCGACTGGGAAGCGAAGCGGGACACGATCTCGAAGAACGACTATGCCGTGAGCTACGTGCGCAACGGCCGGGGCAAGATCCCGGAGACGCTCGTGCGCAAGGTGCTCGTCGACGTGCTCAACACGTGGGCCGATTACGTGACGCGCGAGCAGCACGTGCTCGAGTACAAGCTGGCTCTCCTCTCGCCGGAGATCGTCGACATCCCGAACGCGGACACGAGCGACGTGATCGTCGTGATCCAGGTGCTCCGTTCGAAGATCGCCCGCGTGATGGCGAACATCGAAGACCTGCAGAAGATCCCGGGCGCGGACCTCATCCGCACTTCGAGCGACAAGGTCTCGCTGGAAGAGATCAAAGTCCGTCTCGACGAGATCCTTCGCTTCCGCGTCGAGCCGCTCGTGGACGGTGCGCGCTCCAGCGGCATGGTCACGAACACCGGCTCCACGATGCGCTTCCTCGAGACGCAGCTCGCATATGACCAACGCCGCCTCGCCTCCGTGCAGGCGCAGGCGAACGCCGTGCGCGAGTCGCTCGCGAT
>JAFAVZ010000603.1 GCA_019242175.1 Acidobacteriota bacterium | reverse complement strand
CCCGCCGTCAGCCCGTTCGCGATGTTGTATGTGAACACCATCGCCACGATTGTCGCGAACGCCGGCACGAGCTCCGTGTAGTCGTCGAACGCGATCTTCGCGATCGAGGAGAGCATCAGCATGCCGACCACGATCAGCGGCGGCGCGTATGCGTAGCGCAGCGTCTGCAGCGGCTCGAACAGCGGGATGAAGAACAGCGAGACGAGGAACAACGCGCCGGTGACGATCGACGCGGCGCCGGTGCGCGCGCCTTCCCGGACGCCGGTCGCCGACTCGATGTACGCGCCGCTCGTCGACGTTCCCACGAGACCGCTGAACATGCACGCGAGCGCGTCGACGAGCATCGGCTTCTGCATCTCCGGGAAGTTGCCTTTCTCGTCGAGCATCCCCGCCGCCGCGCCGACGCCGACCAGAGTGCCGAGCGTGTCGAGGAGCGACATCAGAAAAAGCGTGAGGAGGATCGGCAGGAAAGAGAGCCTCAGAGTCGACGCGATGTCGAGCTTCAGCGCGATCGGAGAGAGATCGTAGGGCATCGCCACGATCGCCTTCGGCATTTCGCCGATGCCGAGGAGCAATCCGGCGGCGGCGGTGGCGGCCATGCCGATGAGGATCGCGCCCTTCACGCGCCGATGCAGCAGCGCCGCGGTCAAAACGAAGCCGAGGATCGCGAGCAAGACAGGCGTCGAACGGAGATTGCCGATCTGCACCGGCACCGCCTTCGCGCTCACCACGATGCCGGTCTCGTAAAGGCCGATGAACGTAAGGAACAAACCGATGCCGGCCGCGAAGCTGTGCTTCATCGATGGCGAGATCGCGTCGGCGAGCCAGGTGCGGATGCCGAGCAAAGTGATCACGAGGAAGATCGCGCCGCTGACGAAAACGGCGCCGAGGCGCTGCTGCCAGGTGATGCCGAAGGCGGCGAGGCCGAACGCGATGAACGCGTTCTCGCCCATGTACGGCGCAACCGCGATCGGGCGTCGCGCGTAGAGGCCCATCAGCAGTGTTGCGAATGCGGCGGTGAGAATCGTCGCGACCGTGCTCGGTCCGGGCGGGATGCCCGCGGCGGCGAGGATCGCCGGATTGACGACGATGATGTAGGCCATGGAAAGGAAGGTGGTCGTCCCTCCCACGATCTCGTTGCGCATGCGCAAATGGTAGCCGCGCGCGCACAAAAAAAGAGCCGCGCATCGCTGCGCGGCTCTGGGAGCCTGCCGGTCTTACCGGTTTGCGCAGGGTGGCTAGCTCCGAAAGGATCGCGGAGCTTGGCCAACCAACGCTGCGGGCCGTGCCCGCTCAGGGTTGGATGGTGATGTTGTTGATGACGCTCTTGACGCCGTTCACGCTGTTCGCCGCGTCGCCCAGCTTCCGCCGGTCTTCCTCGGTCTTCGCGTGTCCGCTCAGGGTGACCACGCCGTCATGCACGTTCACTTCGACGGCGAACGTCTTCTCCGGCACCGCGGTGAGGAACTTGCTGCGAACGTCGGCTTCGATGGTCTTGTCATCCCACTGCTTGGGGGTGGCGCGGTTCATCGATCCGCATGCGAGGCTGAAGAGGACCAAAAACGCGGCCAGGACTGTGAGCTTGCGATTCATTGCTTTTCCTTTCCTCCAATTTGCGAGGAGAGGAGATAGCAACACGTATACCTGAATTCGCCGCCTTCCGGTTGGGTCCGCTTCCATCTTTGCGCGGGGAAAACGTGCCTTCGGTCCGTCACACCTGAAAGGTGGCAGGCGTACGATGAACGCATCCATGGAGCACAAGCTGTTTTCGAGTGCCGTTTGCGCGGCGTTCGTCGCGGAGCGCTTGGATGCGAAGACGCAGGCGGAGCTCGCGGAGCATCTCGTGGAATGCGAGGACTGCACGAAGCTCGTGGAATTGGAGCGGAAGCGCATTGCGCATTCGAAGACGGATGACACACCGGCGCGACATTGGCGGTGGATCGCGGCGTGTTGTGCGCTCGGATTGTCCGTCGTTGCTCTGATCTCTTTTCCGAGAGCGAATCTCTCGACGCGCGGCGCCGTCTTGAACGACGCTTCTCGTCCAGGCCTGGTCGGGTTCGAAGCACGTCTCAGCAATCGGCTTTCTCCGGGGACGTTCGAGGGCGACGATTCCGCACCCGATCCTCCGGCCTCGGAACGCCCGCCAGCGGAAACTCTCCATCGACTGGGCC
>JAFAVZ010000428.1 GCA_019242175.1 Acidobacteriota bacterium | reverse complement strand
CGGCCGCGATGAAGCGCAGCTGATCGAGACCGGCGAGACGATCGCTCGCGTGGTTGCTCAGACCTGCCGGCAGACCGGTTTGTCCGGCGTCTACACCGAGCTCCTCGACTACGGCGGAGACGAGATCTACTTCAAACGCGACGCGCTGCTCGACGGACTCTCGTTCGCCGATTCGCTCTTCACCTCCGAAACCTGTTCGGTGATCGGCGTGAAGACGGCGGAAGGGGTCGTGCAGCTCAATCCTCCGATGGATCGACGCTTCGCGCCCGGCGACGAGGCGATCGTCATCGCCGCCGACGCAGCCTCGATCCGTCTCGGCCGGCACACGCCGTCGATCGATGCGACATTCCTCGTCGAGAAACCGAAGGCGGTGCCCGTCCCGGAAAAGACGCTGCTCCTCGGTTGGAGCTCACGCGCGCCGATCATCATCCGGGAGCTCGATAACTACGTCGCACCCGGGTCGTTGATCACCGTGGTGGCGGAGGCTCCGACGATTGCGGAAGACATCGAGGCGCTGCGGCCGACGCTGACGAAACAGCAGCTCGATTTCCGCCGCGGCGATTCCAGCGACCGCGCGACGATCGAGAGCGCCGGGCCGGAACAGTACGAGCACATCATCGTGCTCTGCTACGCCGACGATCTGCCGGTGCAGAAGGCCGATGCAAAGACGCTCGTGACGCTGCTCCATCTGCGCGACATCGAGGCGCGGAGCGGGGCGAATCGCTATTCGATCGTCAGCGAGATGCTCGACGTGCGGAACCGCGAGCTCGCGCAGGTGACGCAGGCCGACGACTTCATCGTCAGCGAGAACCTCACCAGCCTGCTCGTGGCACAGGTCACCGAGAACAAAGACCTCCGCGCCGTGTTCGACGACGTGTTCGATTCCGACGGCTCGGAGATCTACATGCGCGCGGCGTCCGACTACGTGACGCTCGATCGTCCGATGAGCTTCTGGCACGTGGTGGAAGCCGCGCGGCGCCGCGGCGAGATCGCCATCGGCTATCTCCTCGGCATCAGCAACGGAGTACGGGTGAATCCGCCCAAGGGCGAGAACGTGACGTTCGGCGCCGGCGACCGGATCGTCGTAGTGGCGGAAGACTGAGAAGCCAATTACCATACACGCGGTCCCCAAAATCACCGAGGAGAGAGAGAACCGATTGATGAAGTCGACGAGAATTGCGTTGCTTGCCGCCGCCCTGCTGCTTCTGAGCTTCAGCTCCCTTTACGCCGCTGAGGACGAGTACAGCTTCAAGGTCCACAACAACACCAAGCAGACGATCAAGAAGATCCTCGTTTCGGAAGACGGCGAGGAGTACGGAAACTTCGACATCGGCAACGGCATCAAGGCCGGCGCGACCGTGACGCTGGTGTGGGACAAGTCGACGAACAGCGAATCCTGCACGCAGTACTTCAAGGCTGTTTTCGCCAACGGCGAGGAGTCCGAGGCGACGAAGTTCGACTTCTGCGAAGACGACCTGACGCTCGAGTTCAACTAGTCCGCTTCATCGCGTGAGGCCCGGCGCCCCGCCGGGCTTCACCGCTTCCCACCCCACCCCGCGCAGACCGCCAATGGCAACAAGGCGACGGTGCCGACGATCGCGAGGGTCCGCGTCCGCGACTTCTCCTGCGCGCTCGCGATGTGCCCCACATACCGCCTCGTGAAGGCGAGCCCTGTGGAGGTCTCCCACGCGACCGCCAGCCATCCAATGATGACCATCCACATCACCACGAAGAAGGTTTGGCGGGAGAAGCGCTGAAAACGGGACTGCATGGGGGGAGTGTAGTGAGGACGTTTGCTAAACTCGACGGGATGATCGACCTCGCGGATGTGCTGCGTCTCCCACCGGAACAACGCCTCCAGATCGTCGAGGCGATTTGGGATAGCCTGGCTGAGACTCCGGAGACGCTCCCGATCAGCGACGACCTGAAACAGGAGCTCGACCGCCGTCTCGCTGCCTATCACGCGGATCCGTCGTCGGCGCGGCCGTGGGCGGAGGTCAAAGCGGAAGTGTTCGGGCGGAAGTGACACCGAGGATTCTGATCTCGCGCGAAGCCCGCGCGGACATCGAGGAAGCATCCTGCTACCTCGGCGCGATCTCACCGACGCTACAGGATCGATTCAAGGCTGAGCTGGACCGCCTGTACGCCGTGATTCTCGAGTATCCGGAGATGTACCCGCTCGTCTACCGCACATCTCGCCGGGCGCTGCTTCGCCGCTTCCCGTATTCGGTTTTCTACGTGATCGACGAGTCACTCGTGCTCGTGGTGGGCGTCGTCCATCAAGCTCGCGATGAATCGACGTGGAAGCGGCGAGCCTGAGAATGAATTCGTCGACGTATGGAGTACGTCGTCATCCTCGAGCAAGGCGAGCCGCCGATCGTCGGCTAGATTCCCGACCTCCCGGATGCGTCGCAGTGGGTGAAACGCGAAGAGGTATGGGAACTGATCGCCAAAGCTGTCGGGTTGCACGCCGAGAGCCTCCGCGAAGCTCGTTGACGTCCTACCCTCTCCAGTAAGCTTTCTTCATGCGTATCGGCTCGTCGCTCGCCGCGCTCACACTTCTCTTAGGCTCGTCCGATCAGATCCTGTCCGCGGACTGGCTGCTTTGGGTGGAAGGCGGCTGCGACTCGCCCCGAAACTGACGTTGCGCTGCCAACACCCCAGCCGAGAGAACGAAGACCAGCAACAATTCGACGACGACAGCCAGCAGAAGCGCGACCGTGAGAATCGCCCCCCCTCTCACTTCCAAACCTCCCCCAATCGCTCCGCCCGCCCGCAGTTCATCTTGTACAGCTCGTAGCGCACCGGATTCCGTTTCGCGAAATCCTGATGCTCCGCCTCCGCGGGCCAGAACCGCGACGCGGGCGTCACGCGCGTGTACACGCGTTGGCCGAAGTGGGACTCGACGGCGCGCAGCGAGGCGGCAGCGAGGCGCGCCTGGTCGGGGCCGATCGTGAAGATCGCGGTTCGGTACTGCTCGCCGTGATCGCAGAACTGCGCGTGATCGGTCAGCGGGTCGATGTTGTGCCAGTAGACGTCGAGCAGCTTCTCGTACGTCACCACGCGAGGGTCGTAGCGCACCGATACCGACTCCACGTGGCCGGTGAAGCCGGAGGACACCTGCTCGTACGTCGGGTTCTGTTCGTTCCCGCCGCAGAACCCGGACGTCGCGGACACCACGCCAGGCACCTTCTCGAACGCCAGCTCCATCGACCAGAAACAACCGCCGGCGAAGATCGCCTCTGCTAACCCCGACCCCGTTTGCGGCGTCGAAGGGGGTGCATTCTCCGGATCACCGCAGCTCGTATTGAGAAAGAGCAACAGCAGGACGGCGGCGGCGAGGGTTTGTCTCACGAGCGACCGAAACCGTAAACCCTGCGCCGCCTGTTCCGTAGAAGCCACTCGGGGGGAAATCGATGGGCAAACTTTGGAAGACTCTGATCGTCCTGCTCGTCCTGGCTGGAGCGAGCGCCGGCGTCTACGCCTGGTCGCGCAACGGCAAGAAAGACGGCAGCGGCCTGAAGGAAGTCGAAGTGGTCAGCGGCGCGATCGTCGAGAAAGCGGTCGCCGTCGGGCAGATCCAGCCGCGGCAGAAGTTCCAGGTGAAGTCGAAGATCTCCGGCATCGTCCGCCGCGCGGACGTCCAGATCGGCGATACCGTCAAAGCCGGCGACGCCCTCTTCGAGATCGCCCCCGACCCGACCCCGCTCGAAGTCACGGAAGTCGATCGACGTGTCGAATCCGCTGAAGCCAGCTTCCGCCGCGCCGAGAGCGACTACAACCGCGCGCTCGAGCTGTCGCGGAGCGGCGTCATGCCCCGCTCCGACGCCGACGTCAAGAAAGAAGCGTACGAGCTCGCCCGCGTCGCTCTGACGAAAGCGCAGCAGGACCGCGAGCTCACCCGCCGCGGACGCCTGACCGCCGGCGGCACCGAGTCGATCATCCGCGCGCCGGCCGCCGGCACGATCCTCACCCGCGCCGTCAACCCCGGCGACCCGATCGTCCCCCTCACCTCGTACCAGCCGGGCACCGAGATGGCCACCGTCGCCGACATGCGCGACCTCATCTTCAAAGGCACCGTCGACGAGATCGACGTAGGCAAGCTCTCCGTCGGCATGCCGGCGCGCATCAAAGTCGGCGCGCTGCCCACCGACGTCGTCACCGGCAAAGTCTCGCGCATCGCTCCGCAGGCGCAGCAGAAGGAAGGCGCCACTCTTTTCGATGTCGAGATCGAGCTCGATCCGGGCACCAAAATCACGCTCCGCGCCGGCTACTCCGCGAACGCGGACGTGATCATCCGGGAGAAGAAAGACGTCCTCACGATTCCGGAGCGCCTCGTCACGTTCGAAGACGGCGGCAAGAAAGCCACGGTCGAAGTCGCGAGCGGCGATCCGAAGCTTCAGCCGAAGAAAATCGAAGTGAAGACCGGCGTCTCGGACGGCCTCAACGTCGAGATCATCTCCGGTCTGAGCAAGGGCCAGAAAGTCGTCGAGCGTCCGCCGAAAGAGATCTCCTAACGCGATGAAAGACGTCTTCCGCCAGCTGTGGCGCGACGTGCGGGCCGAGAAGCTGCGCACTTTCCTGACGGTATTCGGCATCGTCTGGGGAACCGTCGCGATCAGCCTCATGCTCGCCTTCGGCACCGGCCTGCACAAGCAGCTGGTGAAGACCACGGCCGGCCTCGGCGACCGCATCGTCATCGCCTGGCCCGGCCTCACCTCGATCCCCTACGAAGGCCTCGGCAAAGGACGCCGCATCCGCATCACGGACGAAGATCTCGCCTCGGTCCGCACCGACATCCCGAACCTCAAAGCCCTTTCCGCCGAGTACTCGAATAACCTCCGCGTGGACTACGGCACGAAGACGATCTCCGTCGACACCTCGGGCATCACGCCGGAGTTCGGCGGCATGCGCAACCTCATCCCGCAGATGGGCGGCCGCTTCATCAATCCGATCGACCAGGAGAAGCAGCGCCGCGTCGCGTTCATCGGCGACCATCTCGCGAAAGACATCTTCGGCGAGACGTCCCCCATCGGGAAAACGATCCTCGTGAATCAGTCGCCGTTCCTCGTCGTCGGCGTGCTCCAGGCGAAGGAGCAGGACTCGAACTACAGCGGCCAGGACAACTCGAAGATGTTCATCCCCTCGAACACCTTCCGGGCATTGAACGGCGACAAGTACGTCGACAACTTCGTCTTCCAGGCCGCGAGCGCGAGCGAGACCAAGGCGGTCATCGAAGCGCTCAGCAGCGCGCTCGGCAAACGCCTCCGCTTCGATCAGAAGGACAAGGAAGCGCTGTCGATGTGGGACACGACGGAGCAGTTCGAGTTCTTCGACATCTTCATGCTCGCCTTCAACGGCTTCCTCGGCCTGATCGGCGTGCTGACGCTGATCGTGGGCGGCATCGGCGTGTCGAACATCATGAACGTCGTCGTCGAAGAGCGCACCCGCGAGATCGGCATCAAGATGGCCCTCGGCGCGAAGCAGGGCTACATCCTCCGGCAATTCCTCCTGGAGACGATGCTCGTCACGATTCTCGGCGGTGCGATCGGCTTCGCGATCTCCATCACCGTCTGCTCGTTCTTTCCCCAGTCGCTGATCGAATACGTCGGGCAGCCGGTGGTCTCGCCGCTCGTCGCACTCCTCACCGCCGCGGCGCTCGGCATCGTCGGGCTCGTGGCCGGCTACTTCCCCGCGCGCGACGCAGCGCGCCTCGATCCCGTGGTGGCGATGAAGCTATGAAGGGCGATCTGCACGTCATCCTCTCGCTGTTCTCCACGTCCGCGCAGTTGCAGAAGCGGCGAGCGATGCTCACCATCGCCGCGATTGCGTGGGGCACGGTCGCCATCCTTCTGTTGCTCGCATTCGGCGAAGGGTTGAAGCGGCAGATGGACCGCAACCGCCGCGCGACGGGCGAGAACCTCGCGGTGATGTGGCCGGGCGAGACGACGAAGGCGTGGAAAGGCATCCCACCCGGACGCCCGATCCGCCCGCGCATCGACGACGTCGAATTCATCCGCGCGCGCATGCCGGAATTGAAAGCCGTTTTCGGCGAAGTCGTCTCCTGGCGCACCGCGCTCACCTACGGACGCAAGACCGTGAACGGCCGGGTGATCGGCACGAGCTGGGTTTACGGCGAGGCGCGCAAGCACTACCCGCAAGCCGGCGGCCGCTTCCTCACGCCGGAAGACGAGCAGCAGCGCCGCCGCGTGATCTTCCTCGGTGACGAGATGGCGAAAGACATCTTCGGCGACGAGTCGCCGGTCGGGAAAACGCTGCTCGTGAACAACGCGCCGTATCTCGTGATCGGCGTGATGCAGCACAAGACGCAGATGGGCGTGTACGGCGGCCCCGACGCGAGCCACGCCGTCATCCCCATCACGACCTTCCGCGCGCAGTTCGGCCGCGAGCGGCTGAACAATCTCGTGATCCAGACCGCACAGCCCTCCGAGATGCGCGGAGCGCTCAAGAAGCTGAACGAAACGCTCGGCCCGAAGTTCGGCTACGACCCGACCGACGACCGCGCGTTCGGCACGTGGGACATGGTCCGTTCCTCCCAGACGGGGATCAACATCATGATCGGCATCCAGATGTTCCTCGGCATCGTCGGCGGCCTCACGCTGCTCATCGGCGGCGTCGGCGTGGCGAACATCATGTACGCCGTCGTGAAGGAGCGCACCCGCGAGATCGGCGTGAAGATGGCCCTCGGCGCGAAACGGCGTTGGATCATCGTGCCGTTCGTCCTCGAAGGCCTCGTCTACACGTTCATCGGCGGCCTCCTCGGCATCATCATCGCGACGCTGCTCGTGGGGCTTTCGGGGTTGCTGCCGATCGAGAGCAACCGCGTGATGTCGTTCCTCGGCCGGCCGACACTCTCGCTGAACATCGGCATGGCGACCTCCGCGATCCTCGGCATCATCGGCCTCCTGGCCGGCTACTTCCCCGCGCGGCGCGCGGCATCGATCGATCCCGCCGCAACGCTACGCTACGAATAGGGAGACTCCATGCAGAACGGCACCATCATCCGGATGGCAGACATTCGCAAGGTCTACGACACCGGCAAGGTGAAGGTCGAGGCGTTGAAAGGCATCGACCTGGAGATCAAGAAGGGCGAGATGGTGGCGATCGTCGGCCCGTCCGGCTCCGGCAAGTCGACGCTGATGAACCTCCTCGGCTGCCTCGACACACCCAGCTCCGGGGAATACACGCTCGGCGGCGAGAACGTAGCCGGCGTCACGCGCGACGGCCTGGCCGAGATCCGCAACCGCCGCGTCGGGTTCGTGTTCCAGAACTTCAATCTGCTGCCGCACATCACGGCGTTGGAGAACGTGGAGATGCCGATGCTGTTCGGCGGCATGAAGCCCGCCGAACGCCGCGAACGCGCCAACGAGCTGCTCTCCCGCGTCGGCCTCGGCGAACGCGTCGATCACAAACCGACCGAGCTGTCCGGCGGCCAGATGCAGCGCGTGGCCATCGCCCGCGCGCTGGCGATGGAGCCCGACATCGTGCTCGCCGACGAGCCGACCGGCAACCTCGACTCGACCGCCGGTACGGACATCATGTCGATCTTCAACGAGCTGTACGCGCAAGGCCGGACGCTGGTGATCATCACGCACGATCCCGCCCTCGCCCGCCGCGCCAGCCGCGTGGTGGAGATCCGCGACGGGAAGATCACGAGCGATCAGCCGGGCGATCGGCCCGGGCCGGTGCACTAGCGCTCGAGCCCGGCGTCGCTGCCTTGCATGTAGGGCCGGCTGGAGAGCCGGCCCTACGTTTGGCAAGCTCTCGACGAGACTGGGGTCGGCAGCACAGGCGGAGGGAGGACCGGGTCGCTATACTGGAATCGCGATTCGAAATCCGTTCGACGATACGAATGCGCTGATGCGCGCCACACTGCCGGAGCTTCCCGAAGACGTACCCGAAGTCCCCGCGCCGGCGCTATTCAAAGTCGATGGCTCCGTGCTGCTCTACCCGATCCGCCAGTCGTTCGTACCGAGCAGCTATCTCATCAATCGAAGCTGCTGGGAGCAGTGGCACAACCGGATCGATCTCTTCGGAGACATCGACCGATTGGTCGAAGGGATTGGAATCGCCGCGGCGCTGCGACGAGAATTGGCGGGGTTCCCGGAGCGCGCATTCGTCATCCGCGTCTCATGGGATCCGGAGGAGACAACGAAGTGCCGCGTCTCCTTCTGGCAACAACGCCACGAGTCCGTGTTCGCACCGATCGAAGGATTTCTCCTCGAGGCGATCGGCGAGATCCACGTGGGCTAACTACCCTTCCAAAGCCCCCTCCATCGCCTCCGTCGCAAGGAACGCGGACTCGATCGCGGCGCCGAGCACCACGTGGCCGATCACGCCGCGGACGTGCGTCTGCCAGGGGAACTCCTGCGGCGGTGCGGTGAGACCGAGCGCGGTCAGCGCCACTTCGTCGGCGAGGAGCCAGAACGCGAGGCCGTAGAGCACGCCCGAGCCGGGCGTGCGGAAGTGGGGGCGCAGCGCGCCGAACAGCACGCCGGCTGAGATGCCGAGCGACCAGTGAATGGCGTTGCCAAGGGATTTGCGTTGGTCTTCGTCGAGCGCGACGTTCCCGAACGACGCGAGCTTTTCGGCCGCGATCTCGTACGCCGTCTTGTCGCCGCGCGCCTCGTTCTCGCGGTCCTGCACCTCCTTCGGCTCCAGGTCGTACACCTTCGTCGTCGCCAGATCCATCAGCCAGGTAGCCCCGGCGCCGGCGACGGCGCCGAGGAGGAGATCGCGAGCTCTAGCCATCTTTCTTCAGCCTCCGCACCATCCGAGGCAAGACGAGCGCCAGGGCGACGGCTCCTAAGCCTACGCCGACGAGCATCACATCGCGCCGCGCCTTCGGATCGCCGCCTGTTGCATCCTCGATCTTGCCTTCCACGACATCGACGCGATCGGC
>JAFAVZ010000360.1 GCA_019242175.1 Acidobacteriota bacterium | reverse complement strand
TTGCGCACCAGGCTCGCCAGCAGGTCCAGCACCTCGGCCTCCTCCACCCCCTCCCCGGCGCCGACGGCCTCGGCGGCTTCGAGCGTCCAGCCGCCGGCGAAGACGGAGAGCCGCGGCAGGAGGATCTGCTCCTGCGCACCGAGCAGGCCGAAGCTCCAGTCCAGGGTGGCGCGCAGGGTCTGCTGCCGCGGCAGGGCCATGCGCGGGCCGCCGGTCAGCAGCCGGAAGCGGTCGTCCAGCCGGGCGGCGATGGCCTCCGGGAGGAG
Organism: Acidobacteriota bacterium; assembly: GCA_019242175.1. Lineage (GTDB taxonomy): Bacteria > Acidobacteriota > Thermoanaerobaculia > Gp7-AA8 > Gp7-AA8 > JAFAVZ01. The sequence continues at coordinate 5,310 of JAFAVZ010000360.1, read as the reverse complement.
GCCGATGCGCGCCGCCGCCGGCTCGATGGCGAGCGGGATGCCGTCCAGGCGGACGCAGATGCGCGCGACCGTCTCTTCGTTCTCCGCGTTGATGGCGAACGCCGGCGCGACGGCACGCGCGCGTTCTTCGAAGAGCTTCGACGCATCCGTCTGCGAGAGCGGCGGGACAAGCCACGTTTGCTCGCCGCCGATGCCGAGCGCTTCCCGGCTCGTCGCGAGCAGCACGGCGGTGGGGCAGAGGCGGAGGATCGTCTCGGCGATGGCGGCGCAGGCGTCGACGAGGTGCTCGCAGTTGTCGAAGACGACGAGGACGTCGCGGTCGCGCAGACGCTCGACGACGACCGCCGTGGTATCCGCCGCCGCGACTTCGCGGAGGCCGAGGGCGTCGAGGATTTGCTGGGAGATGAGGTCGGGATCGTCGATCGATGCGAGCTCGACCCAGACGACGCCGTCTTCGAAGTCCTTCTCGACGCGGTGGGCCAGCTCGAGGGCGAGGCGGGTCTTGCCGCTGCCGCCGGCGCCGGTGATGGTGAGCAGCCGCGTGCCGTGCAGGAGCCGCTCCGTTTCTTCCAACTCCCGAGTGCGGCCTAGGAGCGGCGTCAGCGGCGCGGGCAACGGGGGCATCGGCGGGGATGATAAGAGAAGTTGCTGGTTACTGGGCTGGTTGCTGGTGACTTTGGACAACGTCCGCCGTCAGCGTGATCTCATCGATCATCGGCGACGACGGGCGTGGAGACTTGCGCGTATGGCGGTGAGCCGATGCGTTTGGCCGCTCTGAGAGCTTTGACGCCGGGGAGGCGCGTCTTACGATGTGTGCGATCGATCGCAGCCGGGCTCGATCGCATGGGAGGTAGAGATGGCTCGAACGAGGGTTTCTTCGAAATACCAGATCGTCATTCCGAAAGACGTGCGCGAGACGGCGAAGGTTCGCGTGGGTCAGGAGTTTCAGGTAATCACCAAAGCCGGTCAGATCACTCTCGTTCCTGACAAGCCGATTGCGGCAATGCGCGGATTCGTTCGGGGCATGCGAACGACGGGATTCCGCGAGAAGAAGGATCGTTTTTGATCGTCATCGACTCTTCGGGGTGGATCGAGTTTTTCGCCGATGGACCTCACGCCGCTGCATTTGCCGCGCGCTTGCGACGCCCCGAGGAAGTCTTGGCTCCCACGGTCGCGGTCTACGAAGTCTACAAATGGATCAAACGCGAGCGATCCGAGGATGAGGCTTTGGAAGCTGTCGCGGCGATGAGAAAGACCAGGATTGCTGATTTGACCGAGGAGGTTGCCCTCACCGCCGCCGACCTGAGCCTGGCTCATGGTCTCCCCATGGCCGACGCGATGATGCTCGCCTTCGCCCGAGAAAACGGCGCGGATCTCGTCACCACAGACTCCGGTTTGGAGGGGCTTCCGGGCGTGCTCGTGTTCTCGAAGAAGACGACCCGTTGAAGGTTGCCCGCGCCGGACGCGCGAGCAACCCATCGTCAAGAACGACTCAGAAGCGGAACGTCAGGCCGGCGGAAACGATCACGGGGTTGATGTCCACCTTCGTCTCGCTGTCCGGGCCGGTCACGAACACGGCGCGGGCATTCGATTTCAACGGCACGTATTTGCCGTCCAGGGTGATGGCGAAGCGGGGCGTGATCATGATGCCGAGACCGGCGTTCACGGCGAGGCCGACGTCGTCCTTGAGGTTGATGCGCTGCACGCTGTTGTCGATCTCCGAAATGTCATCGATGTCATCGAACAGCACATACGCGGCGCCGGCGCCGATATAAGGATCGATGCGGCCGGTCGGGATGAAATGCCATTGGAGCACGGCGCTGAGCGGCATCATGCGGATGTTGCTGTCGCCGCCGCCGGCCGGACGCGGACGGCCGGGGATGTCGACGCCCTGGCGCACCGAAGACGCGGCGACCTCGAGCGAGAGCGCATTGCCGAAGAAGAAATTCGCCGACGCGCCATAGCCGACTTCGCCGTCGAAGCTGATGTTGAACGGCTGATTCGGATTCTGCGCATCGAAAGTGCCGTCGCTGTTGGTGTCGACCCAAACGGCGTTTGCCGACAAATCGATGTGGCGGTTCTGTGCGACTGCGGGGACGGCGGCGAGGAGCATGAGGAGAGCGAAAAGGGAACCGTAGCGTTTCACGAGTCTGAGTCCTCCGCTTTGCGCCAATAGCAAGAAGCCTGCGCAACATGCGGTACAGTCCGCCGCCGTGAAGCCCATCTTCGTCCTCGACGAGCCGCATCCCCATCGCATTCATTTCGGCGCGCCTGCGCGCTTTTTGGGCATCGCGCTCGCGCTCGAAGGCGCCCCGATCGATGTCATCGAAATCTGGCGCGACGACGCCAAAGTCTTCCAGGCGTCGGCGAACTTGCCTTGCCCTGAGCTCGCTGCGTTGCCGATCCCGCGCGCGGACTCGTGCCGTTTCGATTTTCGCATGCAGGTCGACGACGCGCGGTACGAGCTGCGCGCCAACGGCGAGACCTTGTTCGTCTACGAAGTGCGCGATGCCGCGCGTCTCCAGGAGCTCGCCCGCAAAGTGGATGCGATGCCGTTGCCCGATGCCGCGCGTCTCGCCGTCACGCAGGGCATCGCGAATCCCGACAACTATCGCGACTCCAGCGTCTCCGGACTGATCACGACCGCCGCGTACTTGCGCGTGGCGGGGATCCGAACGCAGGACGTGCGCGACGTGCTCGACATCGGCTGCGGCACGGGACGCATGCTCGTCGGCTGGCATTGCGACGACCCGTCGCGCACGCTCACCGGCACGGACATCGACGCGGATCTCATCCAGTGGAACCGCGAGCATCTGGGCGACGTCGCACGTTGGGAAGTCGGCACGGTCTGGCCGCCGCTCCCGTTGGCCGATGCGAGCGTCGACGTCGTCCAGCTCATCTCCGTCTTCACTCACCTCCCGCTCGACTGCCAACGGGCGTGGGTCGCAGAGATCCGCCGCGTGCTGCGCCCGGGCGGCGCGGCGATCATCACGCTGCACGGCGACCTGTACGCCCATCTGCTCCTCGACGCCGCATCGCGCGCGCAGTGGGCCGAGAGCGGCTACTTCGAAGTCGCGCGCGGCGCGGAGGGGGGCAGCGGCTTCGGCACCTTTCACCAGCCGCAATTTGCGCGCGAGCTGTTCGGCGCGTTCGCGAACGTCTCGCGCTTCGAGCGGGGCATCATCGAGCCGCCCCAGCGACATTTTCCGGTCGGCTCGCTGCAGGACGTCTATCTCCTTCGCTAAACTCGGCGGATGGCGACGAAGAAGAAAAAGGTCGACTTCGCGAAGCTGGAGACGCAGCTGCGCGATCACGCGTTCTCGTATCCGGAAGCGACGGAAGACTTCCCCTGGGGCGAGCGGGCGGTGAAGGTGAACAAGAAGGTGTTCCTCTTCATGCACGTCTCGCCCGAGGCGCTTTCACTTTCGGTGAAGTTGCCGCACTCGCGAGACATGGCCGTCGATCTTCCCTTTGCCCATCCCACCCACTACGGCCTCGGCAAGCACGGCTGGGTCTCGGCGAAATTCGCTGTAGGCGATGACGTCCCGGTCGATCTCCTGAAGGCGTGGATCGACGAGAGCTATCGCGCCGTCGCGCCGCAGAAGCTCGTGAAGACGCTGCCCTCGTGAACCTCCTCCATCTCTTCGATCTCTCCCTCATTGGCCGCGCCGCGCAGCCGGCCCTCGACGACCTCACGTTCGCGGACGTCGAGGCGCGCAGCAACCGCGTCGCGAACGCGCTCCGCGCGCGCGGCTTCGTCAAAGGCGATCGGCTCGCGGTCTACCTCGCGAATCGCCCGGAGCTCATCGATCTCTTCCTCGCCTGCGTGAAGCTCGGTGTGATCTTCGTGCCGGTGAACATCCTCTACCGCGAGCGCGAGATCGCGCACATCACGAGCGACGCCGAGCCGAAGCTCTTCGTCACCGAGAACGAGCTCGCGTCGCTGACGTCCGACGACGCGACGCGTCCCCACGAACAACTCGACGGCGCGACGCCGGCGGCGATTCTGTACACCTCGGGCACCACGGGCGCGTCGAAGGGCGCGATCCTGCGGCACGACAATTTCGCGGCGAACGCGATCAACCTCACGACGTGCTGGCAGATCACGGAGCGCGACCGCTTTCTCCTCCCGCTCCCGCTCTTCCACACCCACGCCCTCGGCAACGGCCTGCACTGCTGGCTCCTCAGCGGCTGCCGCATGCGATTGTTGGAGCGCTTCGATCACCGCACCGCCGTCGACGAGCTCCTCGACTTCGAGCCGACGTTGTTCTTCGGCGTGCCGACGGTTTACGTCCGGCTGCTCGACACGCCGCCTGAGGCCGCACAACGCATCGGAAAGAAGATGCGCCTCTTCGTCTCCGGCTCCGCGCCGTTGCCGGCGCACGTGCTCGAAGCCTTCCGGGAACGCTTCGGTCACACGATCCTCGAGCGTTACGGGATGACCGAGACGTTCATGAACTGCAGCAACCCGTACGTCGGCGAACGCCGCGCAGGGACGGTCGGCTTTCCGCTGCCGGGCGTCGCGACGCGCATCGAAAACGGCGAGCTGCTCGTGAAAGGCTCGAACGTCTTCTCCGGCTACTGGCGCCGCGAAGTGGACGCGTTCACGCCCGACGGCTACTTCCGCACCGGCGACCTCGCCTCCGTCTCCGAAGACGGCTACATCACGCTTCTTGGACGCCGCAGCGATCTGATCATCAGCGGCGGCTTCAACATTTACCCGCGCGAGATCGAGGAGCTGCTGCTCGAACAACCCGGCGTGCGCGAGGCGGCGGTCGTCGGCGTGGAAGACGCGCTGCGTGGCGAGGTTCCGGTCGCGTTCCTCGTCGGCGAGTTCGATGCCGCGCAACTCGAGGCCGCGTGTCGTTCGCAGCTCGCGTCGTTCAAAGTGCCGCGCAAGTTCGAGAAGGTGAATGCGATCCCGCGCACGGCACTGGGGAAAGTGCAGAAGCACTTACTGCGGTGAGCGGGCGTCCCGCCCGCGGCGGCGGCACGTCCCGTGCCGCCGTACGTTGCGAACATACGTACCGTCGGGCGAGGACGCCCGACGGCTGCGGGCGAGACGCCCGCGCACCGACCGCCGTATGTGGCGAACATGCGTACCGCCGGGCGAGGACGCCCGACGGCTGCGGGCGAGACGCCCGCGCACCGACCGCCCTACGTGGCGAACATGCGTACCGTCGGGCGAGGACGCCCGACGGCTGCGGGCGAGACGCAGGCGCACCGACCGCCGTACGTTGCGAACATACGTACCGTCGGGCGAGGACGCCCGACGGCTGCGGGCGAGACGCCCGCGCACCGACCGCCGTA
>JAFAVZ010000304.1 GCA_019242175.1 Acidobacteriota bacterium | reverse complement strand
GCCGCGGATGCCGCGCACGAGCGGCGGCGGCGGCAGCAGCGCCTCGGTCGAGATGGTGACGATGCGCCGCACCTCATCGACCTTCAAACCGATCACGCCCGCCTGCGTGTGCGCGATGAGCACGAGCGGCTGCTCCTCCCGTTCCGCGAGCTGCGGATAGAGCCGGTCGCGAAGATCGATCACCGGGATCACCTCGTTGCGGAGCACGATGATGCCTTCCACGAACGAGGGCGCGGTCGGAACGGACGTCGTCGCCGTGTACGGGATGATCTGGCGCACGGCCATGATGTCGAAGAGGAACGTCTCCGGCCCGACGCGGAACGTGATGAGGCGGAGCTCCTTCGCGTCGGCCATGGCTCAGGACCGGACGCGGAACTTGCGGATCTCTTCGTCGAGGCTGCGGATCGCATCCGACAACAGCGTCAGCGACTCGCCAACGTCGCCCGCCTCGGTGCGGTTGCCGTCCGCGATGGCCCGCACCTGCTGCATCGTCACGACGATCTTCTCCGACTCGCCGGCCTGATTCGCCGCGACCTGGAAGATCTCGTGAATCATGTCGATCATCTTCTCCGCCGCATTGGAGATCATCGCCGAGCCCGACTTCTGCTCGACCATCGCCTGGCGGACATACTTCGTGACCTCGCGCATCTGCTCCACGGCTTTGAGGATGTGATCCGAGCCCTGGGCCTGCTGCGTCGTCGCGGAGTTGATCTGCTTGACCATCTCCTGCAGACGCTCGACCGCACGCGTGACGTTCTCGCTGCCCTTCGCCTGCTCGCGCGTCGCGGCAGCGATCTCTTTGCCCATGCTCGAAGACTTCGCGGTCGAGTCGAGGATGTTGTTCAGCGCGCGTCCAGCTTCGTGCGAAAGCGAAACGCCTTCTTCGACGAGGCGCGAGCCGGAGGTCATCGCCTGCAACGCGTTGCCGACTTCCGACTGCACGTTGCCGATCAGGTTCGCGATGTCGCGCGTCGAGCTCGCGGTGCGCTCCGACAGATCGCGAATCTCCGTCGCGACGACGGAGAAGCCCTTGCCGTACTCCCCCGCCTGTGCGGCAAGAATCGCGGCGTTCAGCGCAAGCAGGTTCGTCTGCTCCGCCACGTCTTCGATCACGTTCAGGATCTTGCCGATGGCCGCGGAGCGCTCGCCGAGGCGGGAGACGACGGTGTTGGCTTCGAGGACGGACTGGCGGATCTGCTCCATCCCCTCGATCGTCTCGCGCACAGCCTTCATGCCCGATTCCGCGGCGTCGGCCACGGCGAGCGCGAGGTCGTAAGACTGCGCGGCGTTCGCCTCGACCTGCGCGATCGATGCGGACATCTCGACCATCGAAGACGACGTGTCGGTCACGAAGTTCGTGAGGTAGACGACGTTCTGATCGACCTCGTTGATCGACGAGACCATCTCGTGCGTCGCCGACGCCGTCTCCTCGACGCTGCTGAACAGCGTGTCGGTGTGGCGGCTCACTTCCTCCATCGAGGCGACCATCTCCAGCATCGAAGACGACGTCTCTTCCGACGATGCGGAGAGCGCCTCGACGTTGTCGGTGATCTTGCGGACGCCGACGTTCAGCTTGTCCACCGACTGGTACGTTTCGTCGATGATCGAGCGTTGTTCGTCGACGCGATCGATCACGGTGCGGGAACGCGTCCCGACGATGTCGACGACCGACTTCAGTTTCTGTTGGGAGAGCACGAGGCTCTTGATCGTCCGTTCGAGGTTCGAAGCCATCGCGTTGAAAGCCTCGGACAAGCTGCCGATCTCGTCGCTCGAATCGACGCGCGCGCGTTGGGTGAGATCGCCCTGCGCGATCTGCGTTGCCGTGTCTGCGAGCAGGAGGATCGGACGGACGATGAAACGCGAGCTGAGCATCGCCAGAACGACGGCGAGGATGAGGGCGAAGAGCGTGATGCCGATGTTCCACATCCGCAGCTCATTCAGCGCCGCCTCGGCCATCTTGTCGTTCACCAGCAGCCGGAAGTAGCCCTTCGGCTTCGCCTCCGGATTCTCCGCGTCGGTCTTCGACTCGAAAAACGGCACGATGAAAAGCCGGTTCGCCTCGTCGAAGACGCGCGTGTGGCCGAGCTTCTTGGTGGTGACGATGGGGGGGATTTTGTCCGTGCTCGCGGCGAGCGGCTTGCCGTCTGAGCCGACGAAGTCCGCATAGTCGACGGAGCGGTTGTGCTTCAGGTCATCGACGATCTTCTTCAAGTCGTCGTTGAGGCCGAAGAGCACGTAGTAGCCGGCGGTCGACTCGATCGTCGTCGCGACGGCCTTCCCCTGCTCGATCGTCTGCTGCACGATCGCCCGGCGCACGCGGTATTGCTCGATGGAGACGATGAGCACCGCAACGACGATCGTCTGCAGCGCGAACGCCAGAATGAACTTGGAGCGCAGTCCGAAGCGAGAACGCGTCTGCGACAGCATAGAGCGCGCCGAACTATAGCAGCGTCAGACGCGCGATCACGCACGACTCCGGACGGCTGGGGTGTCGCTCCAGCCGGCGAACGCCGCGAAGCCCTGGGCCCCCTTACGCAGCGGGCCGGGCCCGCCCCGCGCTATCATCGGGGTGATGCCGTTGATCCGCTGCCCGAAGTGCGGCCAGGCTTACGATGTGCCGGGGGTCGTCGCGGTCCGGCTTCCCAACTCCATCGCCACGTGCCACTGCGGCGAATGGCTCGCCGGCAGCAAAGCCGCCGTGCTCGCGCGGCTGCTCAATCCGGAAGAGATCAAGGAAGTCGATCTCAGCCCGTACCGCGTCGACACCGCGGCAACGCAATCCGAATCGGCGTCGTCTGACGCTCCGCCGTCAGCGCCGAGATCCGTGCGCGTGATCGCCCGCGGCGCGAATGAATCGCTCGACACTGTCTTCACGATTCACGAGCACCCGCTCTGGATCGGACGCAAAGGCTGCCATGTCGAGTTGGCCGAGGCCGAGCTGTCGATCCGGCATTGCTCGATCAGCGTGCGCGGCCGCGATCTCGTCGTCCGCGACGCCGACTCGCACATGGGCACGTTCCTCGATGGCCAGGAGATCACCGAGGCCGTGATCGACGACGGGATCCATCTGCTGCGCGTGGGATCGGCGCTGGTGAGCATCGAGCCGACCGCGGAGAGCGGCGTGCCGGTGCAGCCGATCGCGCTCGATGCCGGCAGCGTCGTGGACGAGCACGAGTTGGCGAAGACGATGCGCGAACGCGCCGCGGCGGCCGAGGCTCGGCGGACCGTGCTCGTTTGCGTGGAGGGAGCGCTGGCCGGGCAGGAATTCGAGGTGCCGCCGGGCGGGCTGGTGGTGGGCCGGGAAGGGCACGTGCGCGTGCCGGACGAGTTCCTCTCCCGCCGCCACTTCGAAGTCGCCCCCGACGCCGACGGCTTCATCCGCGTCCGCGACCTCGGCAGCCGCAACGGCACGTTCCTCAACACCCTGCCCGCGCGGAACACGAAGGTGCAGAAGGGCGACGAGATCAAGGCCGGCGTCAACCGGTTCCGGATCGAGCAGCGGGCTTGAAACGTGGCGGTGGGCTTCAGCCCGCCGCGGAACCGGCTGCAGCGGTTCCCACATTTCGATATACTCCGCGCCACTCCCACGAGGCATCACCTATGACGATCGTTGATTCTGCGGCAGGCCGCATTCTGTCGCCGCTCTCCGAGCTTCTGCAGAAACCGCTGGCCATCGTTCCGGGCCAGGCTCCAGAAACGGGGAACCCGTTCGCCGTGCGCGTGATGTCGCCGCGCCTGACCGTCGTCTCCCGCGACGGCCATCCGTTCAACGACTCCGAGCGTGCGCTGCTCCACGAGGTCTTCGGCCTCATCCGCCAGGCGGAAGAGGGGGAGGCGAAGTTCCAGGAGCTCGAGCAACGGATGCTCAGCCTGCAGCGCGAGAACCTCGACCTCATCGTCAAGAATCGCAACCTCACCGAGGTGTCGTCCCGCGACACGCTCACGGGCCTCTACAACCGCTGGTACGTCATCGAGAAGATCGACAGCGAGATCAATCGCTCGCTGCGCCACGGCTCGCCGATGTCGCTGCTGATGCTCGACCTCGACCACTTCAAACGGATCAACGACACGTACGGCCACGGCGTGGGCGACGAAGTGCTGAAGAGCGTCGGGCAGACGCTGCGCGAGAGCTGCCGCGTTTATGACGTACCGGGGCGCTACGGCGGCGAGGAGTTCTGCATCGTGCTTCCCGAGACGAAGCTCGGCAACACGGCCGTCGTCGCGGAGCGCATCCGGGCGAGACTGGCCGCGACCGAGCTGCGCTTCGGCGACGTCGCGCTGAACGTCACGACGTCGATCGGCATCGCCGGCGTCGACTCCGTGCCCGAAGAGGGCGTGCTCAGCCCCGCAGCGCTCATCGATCGCGCCGACCGCGCCCTCTACTCTGCGAAGAGCCGCGGACGGAATCGCATCGAGATGTGGGAATCGGGCCCGCGGGACACCGTCTCCCACTAACTCCTCCCTACGCTTATTTCCTGGTAGACGAACGCGGCTTTGACGCTGCCCTGCTACGCTACGGACCGTAGTTTCTCTTTTTAGCCCGTTCCCGCTCCCCCGTTTCGACAATCAGGAGGTTCGTGTTTGACTCGCCTTCGCGCCGGGATTCTGTCCGTTCTCTGTCTGTTTACTCTTCAGCTCGCCGCCCAGCCGCTTGTAAAAGCGGCGATTCAGGTCGATCCCGGAAACAAGAAGCAGACCGGGGCCACATTCGGCTATCGGCTGACCTACAACTGCAGCAGCACCTCCGGCCCCTGCATGAACGCACAGGTCGTCGATCTGCTGCCGGCCGGGCTGACCTACGAGTCGACGGTTCCCGCCAGTCCGACGGGCGACGTCGGGGCGATCAACGTCACGAACAACTTCGGCGGCAGCGGACGGACGCGCGTGCAGTTCGTGATGATCAGCCCGCTCCCGGCCGGGAACAGCGGTGACCTGATCATCAACGTGCACTTCCCGAACGGCACGACGCCGGACGGCACGGTCGCCACGAACACTGCAGACGGCATCAACCTCGGCGCCACGGCAGGCACCTTCACGACGCCCGCCGTCAACGTCACGGCCGTCGCCTCGGCGGCGATCAACGTGACGAAGACGGTGACGACGGCGCCGCTAAATCTCGACATGCCCGAGGCCTACCGCCTGCGGATCGGGGTGCCGAACACCAACGGGACGCTCAACCTGACGGCGATCGGCCCGATCACCGACACGCTGCCGACCGGCGTCGTCTTCAACGGCGCGACGCCCGCCGCGGACTGTCAACCGGGCTGCGTCGGCACAACGCCGGCGACGGTCACCTGGACGGCGCCCTGCTCGGTGCCGCTGAATCCGAATAGCAACTGCGACATCAGCGTCAACGTGACGTTTCCGTCCGGCACGTTCCCCTCCGGAACGAACGTGACGAACTCCTTCACCGGCACGGCGACGCCGAACGGCAAGCCGCCCCAGAACATCGGCATCGGCACGACCACGAATCCCGTGACGACGTTCGTTCCGGCGCCGGGCGCCGGCTTCTCGAAAGGCATTGCGAGCGGTTCGGCGAACCCGCCGACGCTGAACCAGACGTTCAGCTACGACCTGAACATCTCGAACAACGGCAACGTGCCGCTGAACAACATGACGGTGATCGACACGCTCCCCGTGTCGTTCCAGGTCGCGAGCGTGACGACCGGCAGCTACAGCAACGCCTCCGACTTCGCGGCGGGGGTCGGCGTGCGCGTGTCTTACGAGAAGAACACCGCCACCGGCGTCTTTACGCTCTGGGGCTCTTCACCGAATACCACGACCAACACGACGCTCACAGCTCCGCCGCCCGGGCTCGGCGCGGGCGAGTACGTCTCGAGGATCCGTTGGGAATTCGGAGCCACGCCGGTCGGGATGAGCACGAGCACGCGGCCGCTCATCACCGGCAAGATCGTCAACCCGGCGAACAACGGGACGCCGGTCGCGTTCGGCGCCACGATCCAGAACTGCGCCGACCTTTCCGCCGTGTACACCGCCGGCCCGACGAACGTGACGCGCAACTCCTGCTCGTCGTTCACGCTGAGCGGACCCTTCGTGCAGCTCAATCCGGCGAAGGATCTCACCTCGGGCGGCGGGCCGTTCAACCCCGGGCAATCCGTGGCCTGGCGGCTGCGCGTGCGCAGCGCCGCCCAATCGAGCGATCCGGTCGCGCTGGAGTTCCTCCACTCCACGGATCTTCTGCCCATCAATCTCAACTTCAGCAGCTGGACGTTCGATGACCGCGGCACCGGTTTGCCGGCGCCGCAGATCTTCCAGCAGATCCCGAACTACGCCGGCACCGGCCGCACGCTCCTCCGCTGGTCGTGGAACGCCGGCAGCGGCAACCTCGGCGTCAACCAGGAAGTGTGGATCAACGTGACGACGACCGTTCGCAACGGCGCGCCGGCCGGATCGCTCTCGAACGACTTCACCTTCGACTCCGACGCGCCGGGTCTCGGCCAACGCTGCAGCGGCAGCAGCCAGACCGATTCGCTCGATCTCGACGGCGATGCCGACACGGCGGAGACGATCTGCAAAGCCACCGGAACCCTGACCGTCGCCGGCATCGCGCAGCTCGTGTCGAGCAAGACGATCAAGGGCACCTGCGACGGCGGCGCGGTCGCGACGTCTGCCGGCACGCTGACCGGCGGCGGCCTCGAATATCACCTCCGCGTGCAGAACGTCGGCACGGTGCCGATGCAGAACTTCGTGCTGATCGACATCCTGCCGTTCGTCGGCGACACCGGTGTCCGGGACACGAATCCGCGCGGCTCGCAGTGGTCGCCGCTGTTCGCCGCGCCGATCGTGCCGCCCGCCGGCACGACCATCTATTACTCGACGTCCGCCAACCCCTGCCGCGGCGAAGTGGGTGGCCCGACGACCGGCTGCGACGCCCCGAACTGGACGACCGTCGCCCCCGAACCGATCACGAGCGTGAAGTCGTTCAAGCTCGAATTCGGCAACCGCGTGGTGCAGCCGTTCGACTTCGTGGAGTTCACGTTCGTGATGATCACGCCCGGCAACGTGCCGCTCAGCGCCACGGCGTACAACTCGTTCGCCTACCAGGCCAACCGCGCGGACGGCCTTGGCTCGCTGGCCGCCGAGCCGCAGAAGGTCGGCATCTCGATCGGCTCGTGCGATGCGGCCAGCCTGGGGGACTTCGTCTTCACCGACGGCGTCACCGTGGACGGCATCCAGAATGACGGCCCGAACACCGGTCTAAACGGTGTTCCGCTCACGCTCTACAACCCTGGCGCCGACGGTGTAGCCGGTACGCCCGACGACATTCCTTTGGCCTCCACCATCACGTCGACCACGCCCGGCTTCGCACTCGGGTGGTACAACTTCCCCGGTCTCGCGCCCGGAAACTACTTCGTCAAAATCCATGTCCCGCCGACGTATGCCCTCACGATTCGCGATGCAGGCGGCGACGACACGAAGGACTCGGACGCCGATCCAAACGGCAACTCCCACGTGGTGACGCTCGCTGCGAACGAGCAGAATCCGACTGTCGACTTCGGCGTGTTTCTCACTCGGCACGCCGCCGTCGGCGACTACGTCTGGTTCGACCGCAACAACGACGGCGTGCAGAACGAGCCGGTCACGGACGGCGCGAACGGCGTCACGGTCCGTCTCTATGTGGATGACGGCGACCACGTGCCGGAGCCGGGCGGCGACGACGTCCTCGTCGCGACGACGATCACGGCCGACGACTCGTTCTCACGGCCGGGCTACTACCTGTTCGATGGCCTGGAGCCCGGCGTCCCCTACTTCCTCCAGTTCGAGTTGCCCGCCTCCGCGACCGGCATCACGACGGCGAACGTCGGCAGCGACACGCAGGATTCAGACGCCAATCCGGCGGACGGCACGACCGTCGTGTTCACGCTCGCGGACTTCGAGGTGAACCGCACGTTCGATGCGGGCCTCGTCGCTCCGACCGGCACTCTCTCCCTCGGCGACCAGGTCTGGCGCGAGTCGGACAACGACGGCCTCTACGAGCCGGAGAACGGCGAGCAGGGCGTCGATAACGTCCGCCTCGATCTCTACAAGGACGTGAACAACGACGGTGAGCCGACGCTCGACGAATTCTCCGGTTCCACCGTCACCGCTACGAGCAGCGGATTCGCCGGTCGCTATCGCTTCTCGAATCTCGCGCCGGGCAACTACATCGTGGTCGTCGCGCCGCAGAACTTCAACGGCGGCGGCGCGCTCTCCGGCTACACGACGGCCACGGGCAACGACCCGGCGCCCGATCCGGATGACGACGTCAACGGAGACGACAACGGGACGAACATCGGCGCGCTGATCGCCAGCCGTCCGGTCACGCTCACCGACAACGGCGAGCCGACCGCGGAAGACGGCGACAACGACTCGAATCTCACCATCGACTTCGGCTTCGTCCCGAACGCCGTCACGACGCCGGTCTACGACTACGGCGATGCGCCGGATGTCGGCGCCGGCACGGCCGTCGGAGACTACAACACGACCGCGCTCGACAACGGCGCGCGCCATCGCCTCGGCAATCCCAACTCGCCCCGGCTAGGCGCCTGCGTAGACGCCGACGGTGGCTTCCATCAGAACGTGGCCGCGACCGGAGACGACAGCGCTTCGTCCGGCTCTTCTTTCGGCACCTGCACCAGCGGCGACGACGAAGACGGCGTCGCGTTCAGCGGCTCGTTCACGCCGGGATCCACGGCTTCCTTCACGATCACCACGAGCGGCACCGGCCCGCAGTGCGTGCTCGACGCGTGGGTCGACTGGAATCAGAACGGCGTGTTCAACGACAGCGGCGAACAGATCGCCACGTCGCTCACCGTGCCGTTCGGCTCCTCGACGCTCAATCCGACCGTTCCGGCTGGCGCACGGCCGGGCCGCACCTACGCACGCTTCCGCTGCTCCACTGCCGGCGGCCTCTCGCCAACCGGCGAGGCGGCGGATGGCGAAGTCGAGGACTATGCGGTGACGGTGATCGGCAGCGACTTCGGCGATGCGCCGGCCAGCTACGGCAACCCGTCGCATACGGTCGATCCGCTGCATCCGCTGTATCTCGGCAGCTGTGTCGACACCGAAGCCACCGGCCAGCCAAACAGCACCGCAACCGGCGACGACGACAACGCCGGCACCTACCGCATCGGCTCCTGCGTCGACGACGAGAACGGCGTCACGTTCGTGAACGCGCTCGCGACATGCAATACGGGGCTGATCGACGTAGTCACGTCGGCCTCCGGCCGGCTCGACGCGTGGATCGACTTCAATCACGACGGCGACTTCGGTGACCCCGGCGAACAGATCTTCACGAATTCCTCGATCGCTCCCTCCGGCGGCCACAGCTTCAACGTGCCCTGCACCGCGCTCACCGGCGTCACGTACGCGCGCTTCCGATTCTCCTCCGCCGGCGGCCTCGGGCCCACCGGCAATGCTCCGGACGGCGAGGTCGAGGACTACCAGGTGACCATCGCCGGCAGCGACTTCGGCGACGCGCCGGACAGCTACGGCACGACGTTCGGCGCCGGCGGCGCATTGCACATCATCGTGCCCGGCTTCTCCCTCGGCGCCACGGTCGACGCGGAATCGAACGGCCAGCCGTCGGTCGGCGCGACCGGCGACGGCGCGGATGAAGACGGCGTGACGATGCCTGCCACGCTCGTCGCCTGTTCGAGCGTCTCGATCCCTGTGACGCTGACGAACACCGCGGGCATCGCGACGCCGCGGCTCGACGCATGGATCGACTTCAACGGCGACGGCGACTTCAACGACGCCGGCGAACGCGTCGCGTCCTCGTTCGCGCTCGTCTCCGGCGCAAACTTGCTCCCCGTCAACGTTCCCTGCAGCGCTGTGAGCACCACGACGTACGCGCGCTTCCGCCTCAGCTCCGCCGGCGTCTCGTTGCCGACGGGATCGGCGGCCGACGGCGAAGTCGAAGACTACGCGGTCACGACCCTAGGCCTCGATTTCGGCGATGCGCCCGATCCGACGTTCCCCACGCTCCTTGCCTCGAACGGTGCGCGGCACATCGTGCTCCCCACGAACAATCCGACGCTCGGCTCGATCGTCGACACCGAAGCGAACGGCGCTCCGACCGCGAATGCGACGGGCGACGATGCGAACGGCAGCGACGACGAAGACGGCGTGACGTTCCCCGGCGGCCTCGTGGCCGGCGCCACCGGCTCGGTCTCGATCCGCACCGGCGCGACGGGCGGCCTGGTCAACCTCTGGATCGACTTCAACGGCAACGGCAGCTGGAGCGACGCCGGCGAGCATCTCCTCACAGACCAAAGCCTCGGCGCGAATGCGACGCAGGCGTTCCCGGTGAACGTCCCGACCAACGCGTCCGTCGGAACGGTGCTCGTCCGCGCACGCATCTCCTCGCAGTCCGGACTCGGCGTGACCGGACTGGCGAACGACGGCGAGATCGAAGACCACACGGTCGCGATCGCCGCGGCGAATCCGCAGATCGGCACCGCGCTGCGGCTCTCCAGCCAGCAGCTCGGCGCGTCTTGCGGCCTCTACGATCTGCAGTTCGAAGTGCGCCTCGAGAATCTCGGCAACGTCGTGCTGACGAACGTGCAGGCGGCGACGCCGCTCAACACGGTATTCGTCAGCCCGGCGACGTACAGCGTCACGGCGATCACGAGCGCCGATCTCACCGTCGATCCCGCGTTCGACGGCAACACGCATCCGAACATGCTGTTGCCGGGAGCGACGCTGGCCGTGGGCCAGACGGCACTCATCCGCTTCACGGTCCATCTCGACGCGACCTGCACCGATGCGACGTTCAACGTGAGCACGACCGGCAGCGGCACGGCTCCGAACAGCAGCACGGTGACGGACGTCTCGCAGAACGGCGCCGATCCCGATCCGAACGGCAACAACGTGGGCACCGACAACAACGAGCCGACGCCCGTCGCGGTGGTGAACACCCTCGCCATCCCGACGCTCGACACCTGGGCGCTCATCGCCGTGGCGCTGTTGCTCTGCGCCGTGGCCCTGCGCCGCCTGAGCTGACGCGTTCTTCATCCATGCGGCGGAGCCGAAAGGTTCCGCCGCATGGCTTCTAGAGCGTTGCCGTCTCGGTGAAGGCGCCACGGATCCGCTCGACGACGAGCTCTACGTCGCCACAGCGGAAACGGCTGCCGCTGGGGAGCGGCGTGGCGCCGGTGATGCGCGCGCCGCCGAGGAACGTCCCGTTCTTGCTGTGGTTGTCTTCCAGCAGGAGCGTCTCGCGCGTGACGTGCATCCGCGCGTGGACGCGCGAGACCGACGCGGCGTCGATGAAGACGGAGCAGCCGGAGAGGCGGCCGATGTCATGGCGCCCTTCGGTCAGCAGGATCACGCGATCCTGCACGTCCACACGGATGAGCGGCTCCTGCACGGCCGGGCCGCTCTCCTCGACGGCCTCGCCGCCGAAGGCGTATCCGAAGCCGTAGACCGTGCGGATGACTTCCGGTCGCCCGCCCCGCTCTTCCAACGCAGAACGGATCTCGGCCACGAGCGTCTTGAGGTTCGCCTCTTCGACCACGTTGCCGGACCAGATGTGATCGACGAGGTCACGCTTGCTGACGGCGCGCGGCCGTTGGGCCAGAAGGAAAGCCAACAGCCGGAACGCCCGCGGCGCGAGGCGCACCGGTGCGCCGCCTCGACGGAGATCCATCTGGCTGGTGTCGAGAATGAAGCCATCGAATCGAACCCGCATCGAGACTACCGGTTCCCTACCGATTCCTTACGACTTTCCCTCCGGATGGAACGATGTTGCAGATCATGCAACAGCGGATGCCGGTTCGGAAAGAAGTCTCTCGGTTCAGAAGCGCCGGCGCCAAGGGTAGGTGTAAGCCCCTCTGCCGACTCTCCTTGTCGAAGGGATCCCGCGAGGTCCGCGAGCCGGACCCATTGATGATCGGCACAACGGTCGGCCACATCCGCATCATCGGCCTCCTCGGCCAGGGCGGCATGGGGGAGGTCTATCTCGGATTCGACGAGCGCCTGCAGCGCCGCGTGGCGCTCAAGGCCATTCGCAACGAGGCCCGCCTCTCCGCCGACAGCCGGCAACGCCTGCTGCGCGAGGCGCGGGCATTGTCGGCGCTCGACGATCCGAACATCTGCCGCATCTACGACTACGCCGAAGGTCCGTCCTGCGATTTTCTGGTGCTGGAGCTGGTCGAGGGCATCACGCTTGGACGCGCCATCGAGCAGGGCATGAGCCGCACGCGGAAGCTGCGCGTGGCGCGCGAGGTCGTTCGCGCGCTCGGTGCCGCGCACCGCCGAGGCATCGTCCATCGCGACCTGAAGCCGGACAACATCATGATCACGCCGACCGGCGCGGTGAAGATCCTCGACTTCGGAATCGCCCGCTTCCACGGGCCCGAGGTCCAGCCGCTGCGCGAAGAGGAGCTCGATCTCGAATCGGCGGACACGCTGATCTTCCGGCCGGCGATCGGCGAGGGCGGGACCGCGGTCGTCGGCACGCCGCTCTACATGAGTCCGGAGCAGGCTCTCGGCGCAACCGTGACGACGGCGAGCGATCTCTTCTCCTTCGGCCTCGTCCTCCAGATGATGCTGACGGAGCAGGCGCCGCGCGGCACGGACAAAGCGGGCGGAACGCTCTTGCAGCGCGCCGCGGCGGGCGACGTCTTGCCGATGACCGCGCAGCCGCGCCCCCTCACGGCTCTCGTCACACGCCTCTGCAGCTTCGCGCCCGCGGTGCGCCCGACGGCGGTCGAGACGCAGGAGATCCTCGATCGCATCCTCGCTGCGCCCGCCCGGCGGGCGCGCATCACGGCGATGATCCTGACCGCGGCGCTGTTCGTGGCCGGCGGGATCAAGTACGCCTTCGACGTCACGGCCGCGCGGCGCGATGCCGAACGCCGTCGCCATCAGGCCGAGGATCTGGTCGCGTTCATGGTGAGCGACCTGCCGAAACGGCTCGAGCCGGTGGGCCGCCTGGACGCGCTCGATGGAGCGGCAGCGAAGGCGCTGGAGTACTTCGCCTCGCAACGTCCGGAGGAGTTGAGCGGCGAACAGCTGCAGCGGTATGCGTTGGCGCTGACGCAGCTGGGCGACGTGCGGATCAAACAGGGCAAGCTGCCCGAGGCGCTGGCGATGTTCCGCCAGTCGCTGCGGTTCGCCGCTGCCGCGGCGGCGCAGGATCCGAATCGCGACGAATGGCAGCTCGCTCTTTCCAACAGTCACTTTTGGGTCGGTGACGCATTGCGCCGCACCGGCGATGCACACGGTGCGCTGACGGAGTTCCGCGCCTACTACGAGGTTTCCCGTCGCCTCGCCGCCAGGCATCCCGGCGAGGCGAAGTACCAGGCGGAGCTGAGCTACGGCCACAGCAATCTCGGCTCGGCCTACGAATCCCTCGGCGATCTCGTGCGAGCGGCGGCGGAGTACCGTACCGCCAGCGGCGTCGATCGGCAGCGCGTAAACCGGTCTCCCGCCGACGACCAGGCACGCGCCGATCTGGCCAACTCGCTCAACAAGCTCGGCGTGCTGCAGCAGATCACCGGCGATCTGGCCGGCGCGCGCCAGGCATTCGAAGAGGACACGGCGATTCGCCGGTTCCTTCTGCAGAAACGGCCCGACGACGCCGGCCGCGCCATCCGCCTGGCGACGAGTCTCTCCTACCTGGGCAGCGTGCATCTCGATCTGGGAGAGACGGGCGAGGCGGTGGACGCCACCCGCGAAGAGCTGGCCTTCGCCACGCGGCTCGCGGAAAGAGATGCGCAGAATCTGGATTGGCAACGCCGGCGCGCGGTCGCCGAGATGCGGCTGGCGGAGACGCTCGGCGCGCGCGGTGAGGATGCTGAGGGAGCACGCCTGCTGGCCGATGCCGACGTCACGCTGACCGATCTCGCCGCGCGCGACAAGAGGCCGACCTGGCAGCGCGATCTCGCCGGAGTCCACTATCTGCTTGCCCGTTTCGCCGCACGGCGGGGCGACGTCGCCGGCGCGAGGGAGCACGGCGCACGCGCGGTATCGCTGGCGGAGCAAGCGCGCGCGAAGCAGACGTCCGACCTGCACGCGGCGCGCATCCTCTGCGACACGCTGACCGATCTCGCCGAGCTCGAGGCGCAGCAGCAACGCGCCGGCCTCGCCCGACAGTACGCCGCCCGCGTAGTGACGCTCGCCGCGGCGGCGCCGTACGCCCAGGACCTGCGCATTCGCGCCGCCACCGCCCGGGCTCTCGTGGTTCTCGGACGCGACTCCGAAGGCGCGACCATCACGGCGAGCCTGAGCCGAAGCGGCTACCGGCGCCCGCCATCGGTGGCCCTGCCCCGCGCGGCCGCATCACCCTGAACAAACACGCTGACGAAGCTCGCATCGATCTCACGAGGCGCGTCGCCTCGTTGCAGGGAGACTCATCTCATCGCAACGCAGAAAAGGAGAAGCCATGGAAATCGGAGAACAGATTTTGTGGGTCGTCATTGAAGTCTCCACGGTCGACGGGAAGCCGGCGGTGTTCGTCGAGCCTGGCCAGCTGAGCCTCGAACACGGCTTCGACGGCATGATCATCTGGTACGTCTTTACCAAGGGCTACGAGCTGTCCGACGTGTCGTTCGCGCCCACCATTGGTCCCTCCAAATTCCCAGGGACCCCGAAGCCCGATCCGGACCGCCCCGGCTGTTTCAGCGTGGTCGCGGAGAACACGGCACCAGGAAAGTTTCCTTACACGATCACCGTCCTGAACCAACTCACCGGAGAGCCCATCACGGGCGACCCGGTGGTCGAGAACGAGCCGCCTCCGACGATGCCGCCGACAGATCGGCCCAAACGATTCGGTCTCACCGCCGCCATCGCCTGATCTGACGCACGAGGCAGCCGGCGGACGGCGCATCGATATCGGCGCGTCCGCCGGCTCCGGGCCAGACCAACCGGTCTCACCGACCGATTCCGATTCCGAAAACGAGGAGGCACTCATGCGATCTCGATGATCTCCGGCGACAGCTCTGCCCACGCTCACCCATCCACCCCGCAATCACGAAAGGAGAGCTTTCATGGCAACACCTCCATCCGCATGTTCGACGTTCATCCAGATCTGGGTGGACACGAACGCCCTGCAAAACGGCCAGACGACCGGCGTCTACCTGGTCGACAACAACCTCAACCACGGCAGCAGCAACGAGGGCACGGTCAACCTCGTGACCAACGTGCCGGTCGGCACCTTCGTGTGCTGGTCGCTGCTGAACGTCGACCCGACTTCGGACACGATCCTCAGCATCCAGAACTTCGGGAACGCGAGCGTGTTCGGCTTCAGCGGTACGCCGCAGCAGGTCAACGACACGACCTGGACCGGCCAGGTCCAGATCGCAGGCAACGCGAGCTACGACATCAACTTCAACGCGCAGATCCCCGGTTCTTCGGGCATCACGACCACCGTGAGCCCGTCGTTCTCGGTGTTCCAGGCAGGGAGCTGAAAAATGGCCACGAAAAAAGCGGAAGCACAAGTGACACGCGTGAGCGGGCTCAACGCCGCCACGCTCAAACCCCAGACGTCGATCACGATCGCCGTCGACACGGCCTACGTCGCGGCGCAGCAGGGCCAGAACGTCTCCAAGGGCATCTACATGATGGACAACAAGGTCCACAGCGGCTCGACCGGCGAAGGCACGCTGGAGCTGAGCACCGTCACGAACGTCGGCAGCCTGATCGGCTTCAACGTCGTCCCGATCGACATCCTCGGCTCCTTCGGAGACGAAGTGGTCATCACCGGCTTCCAGGTGTCGAACGGATCGGTTTTCACCGCCGCAGGCGCACCGAAGATGCAACCGGCGCTGCCCGGCGAGCCGGCGGGAGCGTACTGGATCGGGCAGGCGCTCCATCAGGGCAGCCAGACCTACCAGATCCAGATCAAGGTGACCGTCGGCCAGTTGCAGCCGATCAGCTATTTCATCAACTGGGATCCCTTCATCACCGCGAAGTGAACGACGTTCGTCTCCCCGGCCTGGCCCATCGGCCGGGGAGACGATCCTTCACCGGCCTTTCGTCATGTCCGCAACCGTGCTCCGTCGCCCCGCCGTGCAGTCGCTGACTCCTCAGGTCAGCATCGCGATTGCCGTCGACACGGCGTGGATCGCCGGGCAGGCCGTCAACGGCGGCATTTCCGAGGGCGTGTTCCTGATGGACAACCGCGTCCGCAGCGGCTCATCGCAGGAAGGGACGCTCTCGCTGCACACGGTCTGCAGCACCGGCAGCCTGATCGGATTCCAGGTCGTCCCCATCGATGGCGGCGCGTTCGGCGACCAGGTGGTGATCACCGGGTTCGCCGACATCAACGGTGAGGTCTTCACCGGCGCCGGCCACCCGGTGCCGAGTCCTCCTCCCGGCAACGGTCCCTCCGGCAGCTACTGGATCGGACAGGCGATGAAGGCCGGAACCGAGACCTACCAGATCGAGATCGAAGTGACCGTCGGGCAGCTGCAGCCGGTTCGCTATTACGTCTGGTGGGATGCGGTTTTGACAGCGTCGTGAAGCGTCGTCCGGAGGCCTTTCCTTCCTCTTACCACCTGCGCGTAGATTGCGCTGGGCGGGGCGTAGATGTTTCTGCATTACGCCGAACTTACGCTTGACTTTCGCCTTGTTACCGCCTACATTGTGCAAGTCGAGGGACGAAACTGATGAAGTATCTGACGGAACGACAGCGCGACATCCTCCAGTTCATCCGCGAGTTTCAACGGCAGCGGGGAATTGCGCCGACGCACCGGGAGATCTGCGATCACTTCGGCTTCTCGTCGTACGGAACGGTTTACAAGCACCTCTCTCTGCTCGAGAAGAAGGGGTTGATTCGCCGCGACTGGAACCAGAAGCGGGGAGTCGAGCTGGTGGACCGCGAGGAGACGCAACCTGCCTCTTCCCCCTCGTCTTCGGGATCGTCGTCGGTGCGCGAGCTGCCGTTGTTCGGCTACATCGCGGCCGGCCGTCCGCTCGAAGTCGAGACGTCGGATGAGCTGATTGCGGTTCCGGAGCATCTGACGACGCGCGGGGACAACTACGTCCTCAAAGTGCGCGGCGACTCGATGGTCGACGACGGGATTCTCGACGGCGATCTGGTGATCATCGCCCGGCGGGAGCGCGCCGACAACGGGGAGATGGTCGTCGCCAACGTGAACGGAGAAGTGACGCTCAAGCGCATTTACAGCGAAGGAGAACGCGTCCGCCTGCAGCCGGCGAATTCACTGATGCATCCGATCTACGCCTTTGCGCGAGACGTCGCGGTGCAGGGTGTGGTCGTCGGCCTCATGCGGCGCTTCTGATGGAGGGAGCAATGGATCTCGTACTGAAACTGAGGGAGCTGCGCCGTCTGCGCGGCATGAGTCAGAAAGATGTGGCCCGGCTCTCGGGAGTCGGCGAGAAGACGATCAGCTCGTTCGAGACGGGCCAGCGCATCGGCTCTCTGAAGCTCGCGCAACTGAAGAACATGCTCGCCGTCTACGGGCTGAGCGAGTCGGAGTTCTTCGGCGGCTCGGTCGAGAAAGAGATCGCGCCGTGGGAGCTGAATGCCGAGGAGTTCGCGATGACGCGGCTAATGGACGACATCCGCGCGCTGCCGCAGCCGATCCAGCAGGGCATCGTCGCGAAGTTCCAGCTGATGGTCGAAGGGGCAGCGGTGCAGGGGGCGGAACTGAAAGAACGCCGCCCCTCCTTCATGCGCGACAACCCCGACTGGCACTCGATCACCTCGCGCAACTGAGCCTCCCGGGAGGAGCGGCGGCCTGTGCTGCGGATCACGGGCCGCCGCTCGCAGTACTCGCGGTCAGGCCGCCACGCAATCGATCCCCAACCGGCGGGCGCAAGGGCCGGAAGAACCTGGCGCCCGCCGTACCTACTACTTCGTCCCCTTCCGCACCTCGGCCGCCGAAGCGCGGTCGCCCATCGCCTCGAACGTCTCCATCGCAACCCGCGCGGCAGCCGGCGTCGGGTTCTCACGCAGCATCTCCTGGAGCGTCGTCTTCGCTGCCTTGGGATCGCCCTTCGCGGCGCGCACCAAAGCGAGACTGCCCCAGGCCTTGAGATTCTTCGGGAAGAGCCGCGTCTCGGTCGCGAACGCCTCTTCGGATTCCGGCCCGCGTTGCAGATGGAGCAGCGCCTCGCCCCGATCGAAATGCAGGTCTTCGACGGGCGCCAGATGGCGGGTCTCGATCTCCGACGCAGCGCGGTCGAGCAGCGAGAGCTGATCGTCCCAATGCTCCTGCCGTTTGCGGATGTCCGCGAGCAAACGCAGCGTGGCCGTGCGGCTCGGTGACTCCTTCAACGCGAGCGCCGCATCCTGCGCCGCCTCATCCATGTTGCCCCGTTCCAGCGCCATGTGCGCCAGCGCCTCGTACGCCAGCGTCGCGTTCCCCTGAATCGCGAGCTGCGCGTGCTGTTTCGCGCCCTCGTAGTCGCCGGTCTGGAACATCAGGTCAGCCAAGGCCAGCGCGATGCTCGGGTCGTTCGGGAACCGCTGCATCGCCGATTTCAGCGCCTCGAACGCCTTCGCGTTGTCTCCCTGCCGCCGGTACGTGCGCGCCCGCAGCGCCCAGGCGTCGATCATGTTCGGGTTGTCCCGAATGATCGCGTCGAGCGTGGCCAGCGTCTTCGCGTTCTGCCCCGCCTCGAACGAGCGCATCGCGTCGAGGAGCATGCGCACCACGTGTACCCGGCCGCGGGGATCAGGCAGATCTGTCCCCGTCCCCACCGTGCTGCCAACGTAACCCAGCGCTGCGAGCTTGCGTTGATCTTCCGGATCCACTGCGGACGGCGCGGCGAACTTCAGATCGATCGTCTGCAACGCCGCCGACATCGCCGCCAACACGCGCCGGTTCTCGTCGCTCACGTCCCGCGTCTCGCGCGGATCCGCCGCATCGTCGTAGAGCTCGCGGCCCTTGCCGGCGATGAGATGGAAGCGTTGATCAGCCAGCGACGTCAGCTCGTGCCAGCCGAAGTGCAGCCGCGGAAAATACGTCTCGCTGAAGATCGTGCGGTCCGTTCCCGCCGCGAGCGACAGCGCGTTCGCGCCTCTCATCGCCGCCGGCGTTTGCATGCCGAGGCGGGCGAGGATCGTCGGCGCGACGTCCGTCAGCCCGACCGTCTCCCCCACCGTCGCGCCGTGACGTTCGCCGTTCGGCAGCTTGATGAGCAACGGCACCTGGATCGCCTCGCGATAGAGCAGGATCCCGTGCTCGTCTTCGCCGTGATCGCCCAGTCCTTCGCCGTGATCGGACATCACCACGATGAGCGCCCGGTCGTACCACCCGCGTTTGCGCAGGTAGTCGAGGAAGCGGCCGACGATCGCATCGGCGTAGGCGATCTCGCCGTCGTACTTCGTCGGCAGGTTCGCGTACTCCGCGGGCGGGTGGTAAGGCGTGTGCGGCTCGTAGAGATGGAGGAAGCCGAACACGCGGTCGCCGGACGTCTGGTCGAGCCAGTGCTCGAGCGCCTCGCGCGTCCGGTCGCCGTTCCGTTCTGCCGACGTCGAGGCATTCGCCGTCGCGTTGTCGATCTCGTCGTCGTAGAAGTCGAAGCCGTGGGAGATGCCGGTGGAACGGCGGAGCACGTGCGTCGACACCGCGGCACCGGTCGCGTAGCCCTGCTCTTTCAGAAGCGCAGGCAGCGTCGGGATCTCCTCGCGCAGCACGTAGCCGAGGTTGTCGCGGACGCCGTGGTCCGGCGGGAGGAGGCCGGTGAGCATCGACGCGTGCGACGGCAGCGTCTGCGGGCAATGGCTGAACGCGCGTTGAAACAGCACGGCGTCGCCGCGGAAGCGATCGATCGCCGGCGTCGATCCGCCGCGGAATCCGTAGACGGGCAGATGATCCGAGCGCAGCGTGTCGATCGAGATGATGAAGACCGGGCCCGCTTCCGGTTGCGGCGCGGCGGGCGTCTCACGCCGCGTGCAGGCAGCCAGCGCGAGGAAAACGAGGGCGAGCAGACGATGGCGGTTGTTCACGCGCCCGAAGCATAGCCGACGGTGGAAGCGGCGGACGCGGAGCGCGGAAAACGTCCCTAAAAAACATCAGCCCCGGCCATTGCTGGCCGGGGCTGACTTCCCGAACTGCGGGAAACCGGGGATTAGAAACGGAGACCGAACGAGAAGCGGTACGTACGCGGGAGCTGGTAGCTGCCGTTGGTGTTCGAGCCGCCGGTCGGGTTGAGCGGGGCGCCGAACGAGTTGGCGAGCTGCCAGTTTGCACC
>JAFAVZ010000234.1 GCA_019242175.1 Acidobacteriota bacterium | reverse complement strand
CACTACGTGCTGCATCACATCTGGAAGGGGATGGCGTTCGGCATCCTCGTCTCGCTGGTCGTCTGCTTCCTCGGCCAGCAGATGTACGAACGCGGCCTGCGACGGTGGGGCGCACAGTGGGGCGATATCGAACGCGGAACTGTCGCGTCCTTTCCGTGGCTGCTCGTGGTGGTGTCGCTGATCACGTTCGTGCTGACGCCGATCAACAGCGCGTTCTCGCGCCATCAGGAGCATCAGGCCGACGTTTACGGCCTCGACGTGACCGGCCTGAACGAGGCCAGCGCGAGCTCGATGGTGAAGTTCGCGGAGGACGCGAAGATCAACCCGGCCCCGCCCGCTTTCATCGAGTTCTGGCGCTACTCGCATCCATCGCCCGCGAAACGGATCAAGTTCGCACTCGAGCACAAGAAACGGTGAGCGGGCGTCCCGCCCGCGTGCTGCGGCACGTCTCGTGCCGCGGCTGACTCGGCGCTATCGCGGCCGCCGGGCGAGACGCCCGTCGGCTTGCGGGAGACGCCCGCTCACCACCGTCCGGCCCGCTCCGGGAAGGGCTGAAGCCCGCCCCTACATCACGTCCACCGTACGAACCACTCGCAGTACGGCTCGCCTTTCGCGGAGCACTGCGTCTGGTCCACCTTGACGTCCTTGACGCCCGTCAGCTCCGCCATCCGCTCGATCCAGCCCGTTGCGCGGGCGCAGCCGGCGAGCTCGAACGGGAAGCCCGAGATGCGGATGCGCGCGCTGCGGTCGGTCTGCTCCACGATGTCCATCCGCCCGCGGTTGTAGAGCGTGGACCACATCGTCGAGCCCTTCGAAAGCAACGCCGTCGGCGTGAGCACCAGGGCGAAGAAGCGATAGACGCCTTTGACCGCCTCGCTGGCGGCTTCGCGTCCCGCTCGGCGGGCGAAAGCCTCGACCGCTTCGCCGCGCACCTTCGCCGCCTCCTCGGTGATCCGGTTCAACATCTGCACCGGAACGGTCTCCGTGGCCAGGATCGGCGCGCGGAAGCGCGTGGCGTACTCGGGCGGAAGTCTGGCGAAGACGTCCTCGCGCTGCTCGGGCGTCAGGTTTGCTTCGATGAATTTCTGCAGACTGCGGACTGGCGAGCCCTTCACGGTGACAGTCTCGTCCGACGCCATCGATCCCTCCACGCACTGCACCGGTACATCGAATTTCCGAAAGTATAATCCGTCGCCCGCGAGGAGGTTTTCCCATGCCTGATACGAGTGCCGCCAAAGCCATCGAAGTCGCCGAAGAAAGCAACGAGCCGAAGGTGGGGCGAAAGGACAAGCTCGAAGAGCTTTGCGTCAACACGATCCGCTTCCTCGCCGTCGACGCCGTCGAGAAGGCGAAGTCGGGACATCCCGGCACGCCGATGGGCATGGCCGACATGGCCTACGTCCTCTGGACCGAATTCCTGCGCCACGATCCGCAGAATCCGCACTGGACGAATCGCGACCGCTTCGTGCTCAGCGCCGGCCACGCGTCGATGCTGCTCTACTCGCTGCTCCACCTCACCGGCTATCCGGACATGACCCTCGACGAGCTGAAGAACTTCCGGCAGTGGGGCTCGCGCACGGCCGGCCATCCCGAGTACGGCCACGCGCCGGGCATCGAGGTGACGACCGGCCCGCTCGGCCAGGGCTTCGCGAACGGCGTCGGCATGGGCCTCGCGGCGAAGATGATGGCCGCACGTTTCAACAGCGTCGGCGACCGCTTCCAGCCCGTCGACCACTACATCTACGCGATCTGCTCGGATGGCGACCTGATGGAAGGCATCAGCTCCGAAGCCGCCTCCCTCGCCGGCCACCTCGGCCTCGGCAATCTCATCTACTTCTACGACGACAACAACATCTCGATCGAGGGTGAGACGCGCCTCGCTTACTCGGAGCGCGTGAAGCGCCGCTTCGAGGCCGTCGGCTGGCACGTGCAGAAGATCGACGGCCACGATCGCGACGAGATCCGCAAGGCGATCAAGAAGGCCCAGAAAGTGGACGATCAGCCGTCGCTGATCATCGCCCGGACCGTCATCGGCTGGGGCAGCCCGAAGTATCACGGCACGGCGCGCGCGCACGGCGAGCCGCTCGGTGCAGATGAAGTGAAGGCGACGAAGGAAGCGCTGCACTGGCCCGCGGAGCCGACGTTCCTCGTGCCGGACGAGGCGCGCGCGGAGTTCGAGCGCAAGACGAAAAAGCTGACGAAGGCGCACGGGAAGTGGGAGGAAGGGTTCGCCGAGTGGCGCACGCGGAATGCCGAGCTGGCGAAGGAGTGGGACCGCTACTGGAATCACTCGCTGCCGGAAGGCTACGAAGCGCAGCTGCTCGAGGCGGCGAAGTCGGATAAGGCGATCGCCACACGAGCGCTGTCCGGCCAGGTGATCCAGAAGCTCGCCTCGATCGCGCCGTTCGTCGCCGGCGGATCGGCCGACCTGGCGCCGTCGACGAACACGCTGATCAAAGACGGCGGCAGCATCGAACGCCCCGCCGACGATCGGAGCGATCCGCCCAAGATGGACGTCTTCAAGGGCCGCAACCTGCACTTCGGCATCCGCGAGCACGCGATGGGCGCGATGATCAACGGCATGACGCTGTACGGTTCGTGGCGCGCTTACGGCGCGACGTTCCTCATCTTCAGCGATTACATGCGCCCCTCCGTGCGTCTCGCGGCGCTGATGAACATCCCGTCGATCTTCGTCTTCACCCACGACTCCGTCTTCCTCGGCGAAGACGGCCCGACCCACCAGCCGATCGAGCACAACTGGGCGCTGCGCCTGATCCCGAACATGACGTTCTTCCGCCCCGCGGACGGAGCGGAAGTCGCGATGGCCTGGGCCTGGGCGGTAGGGAAGGCGCAAGGCCCGACCGTGTTCGCCCTGACCCGCCAGAAGCTCGACCCGATCCCGCGCGGCGAGTCGTTCAACCCGCAAGACGTCTGGCGCGGCGCGTATGTGCTCGACGGCTACAAAGACGGCGACATCACGTTCATCGCGACTGGCTCGGAAGTGCCGCTCGCGATCAAGACCGCGGATCTCCTGCGCAACGAAGGCATCTCCGCGCGAGTAGTCTCCGCCCCTTGCCTGAACCTTTTCGACGAACAGGACGACTCGTATCGCAAAGAGGTGCTCGGCGACCCTTCCCGCATCGTGGCAATCGAAGCCGGCCGCTCCGACGGCTGGTTCAAGTACGTGAGCCGCGACGCGCTCGTGATCGGCATCGACCGCTTCGGCGCCTCGGCGCCCTACGAACAGATCGCCGAACACCTGGGCTTCACCCCGGAAAAGGTGGCGGAGAAGGTGCGTGCGTGGCAGGGGAAAATGTAGGGGCCGGCTTCAGCCGGTCCCGGCGGGCCGCTACATTTCAGACCTCTGCGAGCGCTCGGTGCTCGATCTCTCTGGGCTTATCGTACTCGCGATGCCGCACGTGGGGACCGGCTTCAGCCGGTCCTGGGACGGGTTGAAGCCCGTCCTCACGTTTCAGGCGTCTGCGAGCTCCGCGAGGAGATCATCCACTCGGTGTCGGCGATTTTCACGGACCGATCGTACTCGCGATGCCGCACGTGGGGACCGGCTTCAGCCGGTCCTGGGACGGGCTGAAGCCCGTCCCCACGTTCCTTTTTCGCGAGACTCAACCCTCCGCCGGGGCCGGCGTCGTCGTCTGGTGCGGCTTCCGCTTGAACAGGCGCGCGGCTTTCTCGCGCCACTCCGCCAGGATTTCGTAAACGGTTGGGATCACGAGGAGCGTCAGCAGCGTCGATGTGATCGTGCCGCCGATCACGGCGCGGCCGAGGGGGGCGCGGAAGTCGCCGCCTTCGCCGGCGCCGATGGCCACCGGGATCATGCCGGCGATCAGAGCGAGCGTCGTCATCAGGATCGGGCGGAGGCGTACGCGGCCGGCCTCGATCAGCGCCTCGCGCAGCGGTTTGCCCTTCTCGTGGTTCCACTTCGCGAAATCGATCAGCAGGATCGCGTTCTTTGCCACGATGCCCATCAGCAGCATCACGCCGATGAGGCTCATCAGGTTCAGCGTGTCGCGCGTCACGATCAACGCGAGCACCACGCCGATCAGCGACAGCGGCAGCGAGATGAGGATCGCGAGCGGATCGAGGAACGAGCCGAACTGCACGACGAGGATGAAGTACATCAGCAGCACCGCGAGCGCGAGCGCCGCGGCGATGCCGCCGAAGACTTCGCCCTGCGCTTCCACGTCGCCGCCCTGGGAGAGATGCACGCCCGCCGGCAGTTTCATCGCCGTGATGCGTTTCATCGCCTCGCGCTGCACGTCGCTGAGCGGGCGGCCCTGCACGTTTGCGCCGACGGTGATGACCTTGTCGCGGTTGTAGTGATCGATCGATGCCGGCCCGTAGCTCTTCGTCACCGTCGCGATCTGGCTCAGCGGCACGGTCGGAATCGGCGCTGCTGTCGGAGTGACGCCGGGAGTCGAAGACGCAGGCGCCGCGGCGGAAGCGGTGGCTGCGGCCGCTGCGGTCCGCGGGATGAGCGGCAGATCCTTCACATCCGCCGTCTTCTCCCGTTCCTCGGGGGCGAGGCGCACGGTGACGTCGCGCGTCTTGCCGGTGGGATCGACCCAGTCGCCGGCATCGACGCCTGCGAAGGACGGGCGCAAGGTCTGCGCGACGTCGGCGGCGCTGAAGCCGAGCGTTGCAGCGAGCGAGCGGTCCAGCTCGACCTTCAGCTCCGGCTTGCGGCCGCGCGTCGAGAGGCCGACGTCGGTAGCGCCCGGAACTCCGCGCACGGCGGCTTCGATCTGTTCCGCGGCGGCGGTGAGGCGGTCCATGTCATCGCCCTGCACGCGGATGGCGATCTGTTTCTGGTCGCCTCCGCCCGGCCCGCCCGCGGTGATGTACGCGTTCGCGCCGGCCACGCCGCGGACCTCGTTGCGCAGCGTCGCCTCCAGCTGTTGCTGCGAGCGCTGGCGATCCTTCTTCGGCTTCAGCTTCGCGTAGATCGTTCCGGTGTCGACGGTGCCCGAGCCGTCGCTGCTGCCGATCGACGTGTACGTGTAGACGACTTCCGGATGGCGCCGGGCCATTGCCGCGATCTCTTCCGACTTCGTGCGCGTGTACTCCAGCGAAGAACCGGCGGCCGTCTCGACGGTGATCGAGATCTCGCTGCGGTCGCTCTCCGGGACGAAGCCGGCGCCACCGATGGTCGCCTGCAACGCGATCGCGCCGACGAACGCGACGGCGATGATGCCGACCATCCACCAGCGATGATCGAGCGCCCACGCCACGACGTGCGTGTAGCGGTCCGCCATCCGATCGAACCAGGCGTTGAAACGATCGAGCGCGCGCGTGATGAACCCGCGTTTGCGATCGTGCGGATCAGGCCAATAGGCGGACAGCATCGGATCGAGCGAGAACGACACGAAGAGCGAGACGAGCACCGCCGCGGCGATCGTCAACGCGAACGGCTTGAACCACTGGCCGGCGAACCCCCCCATGAAGCCTACGGGGACGAACACGCAGATGATCGAGAACGTCGTTGCCGCCACCGCGAGGCCGATCTCGTCGGTAGCCTCGTGCGCCGCCTGCACGTGGTCTTTCCCCATCTCCACGTGGCGCACGATGTTCTCGCGCACCACGATCGCGTCGTCGATGAGGATGCCGATTGCCAGCGATAACCCCAGCAGCGACATGGTGTTCAGCGTGAAGCCGAAGATCATCACCGGGATGAACGCCGCCATCACCGAGACGGGGAGGGCGAGGCCGGTGATCACCGTCGACCGCCACGAGTTCAGGAAGATGAACACCACGACGACGGTCAGCAGCGCGCCTTCGAGCAACGCCTCTTCGACGTTGCGCACCGAGTCGCGCACGCGGTCGCCGGAGTTCTTGATCACGTCCAGCTTCACGCCCTGCGGCAGCGTTTTGCGCAGCGCGGGGAGGCGTGCGATCACCGCATCGGCCACGCGCGTCGTGCTCACGTTCTCCGACTTCGTGATGTCGATGCCGACGCCTTGCGAGCCGTTGAGCAGCGCCGACGAACGTGGCTCCGCGGTGCCGTCGGCCGCGTCGGCAACGTCGCCGAGGCGGATGAGGGTGCCGTTGCGGGAGCTGACGATCATCGAGCGGAAGTCTTCCGGCCGTTCCAGCCGGCCGACGAAGCGGATCGATTGCTCGTCGAGATGGCCGGTCACGCGGCCGACCGGCGCGGAGATGTTCTGCGTCTGCACGGCGGTCACGATGTCCGCCACGCTCACGCCGGACGCGGCGGCATCGCGCGGCCGCACGTTGATCGAGATCTCCCGATCGATGTTGCCGACTACGCGCACCTGGGCCACGCCGTTGATGCCGCGCAACTCCTTCGTGATCCCCGGATCGGCGAGCTGCGTCAGCTCCGCCGGCGACACGCGATTCGACGACAACACGAGCGACACGATCGGCAGCGCGTTCGGATCGAACTTCTGGATGATCGGATCTTCCATCTCCACCGGCAGCAGGCCGCGCACGGTCGAGATCGCGTCGCGCACGTCCTGCGCCGCCGACTCAGGCGTCTTGCCGAACTGGAAAACGACGATGATCGTCGCAAACCCGTCGATGGATTTCGACTGCACGTAGTCGATGCCCTGCAACGCGCTGAACTGCTCCTCGAGCCGGTCCACGACGTCGCGCTCGACCTGATCCGGCGCCGCGCCGGGATAGGGGACGAGCACCGACACGACCGGCGCCGCGATGTCCGGATACTCGTCCACATCCAGCTTGATCAGCGCGAACAAGCCGAAGATGACGAGGATCAACATCGCCACGATGGTGATCACCGGGCGCTTGATCGCGAAGTCGGAGATGATCATTGCTTCTGGTCTCCGGCGACGTGGGCCTGGGCGGGAAGCTCGACTTGCGTGCCGGGAGTGAGCTGCTGCGACGCGCCGACGAGCAGGATCTCGCCCGGCTCGACGCCCTGGCGGATCTCGACGCGATCGTTGTTGTCGTCGATGATGCCGAGGACGACGTTGACGTGCTCGACGCGATTGTTGCGGACGACCGAAACGGCCGGCGTCGTCATCCGCCGATCGATCGCCGAAGCGGGCGCGATCACGCCGATGCGCGTCAGGTTCTCGACGCGTCCCTCGGCGAACAATCCTGTCGCGAGCGCGCCGCTCGCGTTCGGGATCTCGGCGAAGACCTGGATCTGGCGCGTCGTCGGATCGGCGGCGGGGTTGATGCGGCTGATCCGGCCCTGGAAGACTTTGTCCTCCATCCCTTGAATCGTGAACTGCACCGGCGTGCCGACCTGCAGGCTCACGAGATGTTCCGCCGGAACCGATGCCTCGAGCTGGAGCGTGCGGAGGTCGACGATGGTGAACATCGTGGTGCCGACCTGCACGACGTCGCCCTTCGAGACGAGGCGTTTGCTGACGATGCCGTTGATCGGCGACTCGACCGTGGCGTTGCCGGCCTGCACGTTCGTGCTCGAGGCCTGCGCGACCGCGGTCGCGACCTGCGCGCGCGCGTTCGCGGTGGCGGTGCGCGCGACTTCGACGTCACGCCGCGCGACGATGCCCGCGCGATTCAGCGCTTCCTGACGCTGCTGTTCTTTCTCCGCATTCGCCAACGCGGCGCGCGCGCTGTTCACGGCGGTCTGCGCGGATGCGGCCGCGACGCCGAACGCGCCAGGATCGATGCGCGCCAGCAGCTTGCCCTGCGGCACCTGCTCGCCTTCCTGCGCATTGACTTCGAGCACCGCGCCGGAGATCAGCGCCCGCACGTTCGCCTCGGTCTGCGCGTTCAGGCTGCCGCTGAGCGTGGGGCCGGTAGTGATCCGGTCGCGCTTCGCGACGGTGAAATCCTGCGCGCCGATTTTCACCGCGGCAGGCGCAGCCGCTTCCGGCGCCTTGCGCTTGCAGGCGACGGGCAACAACAGAAGAAGGCAAAGACCGATGCTGCAATACTTCATTGGCGGGCGAGATGAGCAGGACTCGCGCCAAAGAAGTTGCTGGTTGCTGGT
>JAFAVZ010000451.1 GCA_019242175.1 Acidobacteriota bacterium | reverse complement strand
ACGACGGCGGCCGCATGCTCGAAGCCGTACGTACCTTTCACGACGAGGCGCGGCGTCGATTCGCCGGGCACCAGCTTGTAGGTGCTGAAGTAGTGCGCGAGGCGCTCGATGAGCACCTGGGGCACGTCTTCGATCGACGTCGCCTCGCCCCACATGTAGTCGCCCTGCAGCACGGCGATGATCTTGTCGTCCGCCTCGCCGCGGTCGAGGATCTGCAGGCCGCCGATGACGCGCGCGGCGATGAGAATCTCCGACTTCGCGATCGGCCGCTCGCTCAGGACGCAGAGGTCGAGCGGATCGCCATCGCCGCGATCGGCGCCGGGCGAGAGCGCCGCAACGCGCTCCGCGCAATAGGTCTGGGGGATGAAGCCGTACAACGCCGGCGGCTGCGACGACGTGCGCTGGGGCCGATCGACGCGCAGATAGCCCGTCGCCTTGTCGACTTCGTACTTGATCAGATCGAACGGCGTGATCTCGATGTACGCGTTGACGATGCGCGGGGCATCGTCACCCGCCGAGACGCCGTGCCAGGGATGCGGACGCCAACGAGAGAAGTCCATCAGAGGGCGGAGTATGACATGTCGGCCGGTGAGCGGGCGTCTCGCCCGCGAGCCGACGGGCGTCCTCGCCCGGCGGCGATCCTCTTGCGCGTGGCAGCACGCTCTTGCGCATGGCAGCACGCTCTTGCGCGTGGCAGCACGCTCTTACGCGTGGCAGCACGCTCTTGCGCGTGGCAGCACGCTCTTGCGCGTGGCAGCGGCACGAGACGTGCCGCTGCTCGCGGGCGGGACGCCCGCTCACCGCCGGATTCGGTCCCGGACGTGCGACTTCAGCTGTTGCCACACGCGCACGACGTTGCCCGCGCCGTGGTGCCACGAGCGCCAGCGCGGCAGGTGCTGCAGCCACACGGCGCGTTCCTCGTCGGGGACGTCGCGGACCATCGCGAGCAGTTCGGGGCTGAACTGCGACTCGTGGCACTCCATCGTCCGGACGAGCCAGTCCCACGTGTGGCGGGCGTCGATGCGCGTCGCATCGGCGATGCCGGGGACGAAGCGCACCGGCGGCTCGAGATCGGTGCGCGACTCCGCGAGCGTGACGGGGATCGGCAACGCGAGCCGTTGAACGATCTTCGCCACGGCGCGATGATCCGCATGCCACGTGCAGCCGTGGCGGCGATCGAACGTGACGATGCGGTCGGGACGGAACTGCAGGATCTTCGAGCGGAACTGCTCCCGCAACGCCGCCGCCCCACCCGCCCGCTCCTCCCACGCGCGCAGGACCTCTTCCGGCTCCTTCGCCGTGCCGTCCGGCAGCTCGAGGAACATGACGTCGGCCTTGAAGAGCTCGCCCGCGCGGCGCATCTCTGCCTCGCGAACGGAGGCTACGTGCTGGGGGTCATCAGCGGAAAGGAGCCCGGGCCCACGTTCGCCACGTGTGGCGACCAGAAATCCGATCTGCGCGCCCTTCTCCAGGAGGCCGCCCAACCAGCAGGCGACGAAGAGCTCGTCATCCGGGTGAGCACCGACCCAAAGTACTCGCACCGTTTCCCATTTTGCACAGGCGGTGCGCAATCACGATGGGTCGGTGAAAAATCACACCATCGGAGAGCTCAGCCGAGGGCTTTGTCATCCTGAGTCCCGCAGAGGACGAAGGATCTCCCCGCACGTGCGCTTGCCGCCCGCATCAGGAGATCCTTCGCTGCGCTCAGGATGACAAACGCGCGCTGCGCTGAGGATGACAAACGCGTTCTACGTGAACAGGTCCTTCACCTTCTCGATGAACTTCCGTTCTCCGGGCACTTCGCCGTCGAGCGCCGCGAGCTGTTCGAGCAGCGCGCGCTGCTCGTCCGACAGCGTCGTCGGGACGCGCACCGTCACGTGCACGTAGTGATCGCCGCGGCCGGTGCCGTCGAGGAACTGCACGCCTTTGCCGCGCAGGCGGAACACCTGGCTGGGCTGCGTTCCGGCCGGCACCCGCAGCGACTCCTCCCCATCGACGGTCGTCGTTCTCACCTCGGCGCCGAGGGCGGCCTGGGTGAACGTGACGGCTTGTTCGGAGTGGACGTCGTAGTCGCGCCGCGTGAACTTCGGATGGTCGGCCACGGAGAGGAACACGTACAAGTCGCCCGCGGGTCCGCCGTTGTAGCCGGCCTCGCCTTCTCCCGCGACGCGCAGCCGCGAGCCGTCGTCGACGCCGGCGGGGATCTTCACCGACAGCTGGCGCTCTTCCTCCACCCGTCCCGCGCCGCTGCAGGTCACGCACGGATCCTTGATCACCTTCCCCGCGCCGCCGCACTGCGGACAGGTGCGGGCCACGGCGAGGAAGCCTTGCGAGAAGCGGATCTGGCCACGACCGCCGCAGCCGCTGCACGTCACGGGCTGCGTTCCCGGTTTCGCGCCGGAGCCGCTGCAGGTCTTGCACTGCTCGACGCGAGGCACCTTCAGCGTCACGTCTTTGCCGAACACCGCCTCCATGAACTCCAGGCGCAGGTCGTAGCGGATGTCGTTGCCGCGCGCGGGACGCGTCGTGCGCCGCCGCGAGGTTCCGAAGAAGTCGCCGAAGCCGAAGAGATCGCCGAGGATGTCGCCAAAGTCGGCGAATTGATTCGGATCGAAGCCGCTCGCGCCGCCGGCCTGATGGCCGTAGCGGTCGTACCGCGCGCGTTTCTCTTCATCCGAAAGCACGCCATAAGCCTCGGCGGCCTCTTTGAACTTCTCCTCCGCCTCCGCGTCGCCCGGATTCTTGTCCGGGTGGTACTTCACGGCGAGCTTGCGGTAAGCCTTCTTGATGTCGTCCACGGATGCACCGCGAGCGATGCCGAGGACTTCGTAGTAGTCGCGTTTCTCAGTAGTGGCCATCATCGTCATTCAACGGGGGTTTCGGTTTTCGGCGCGCCCGCCTTCAGCGGGTTGTAGAGCATGACGCTCGTGAGCGTGCGCGACGCGCTCTGGAGCTCGTAGATCGCATCGTTGAGACTCTGCTTCTCCTCGGACACGACCGCTTCTTTGGCCCGGGCGATGATCGCCGCAACGCGGTCGCGGTCTCCATCGTTCAGCAATTTGCCGAACTCGCGGAAGACCTTGTCGTTCGTGTAGATCATCCCTTCGAGCTTGTTCTGCACCATGCGGATCTCGCGGCGCGCGGCGTCCTGCCGGGCGTGCTCGTTCGCCTCGTTGACCAGGCGGTCGATCTCGTCTTTCGAGAGGCCGCCGGCGGGATTGATCTGCACGCCGGTCGATTGCCCCGTGGCCTGATCGCGCGCGGTGACGTTCACGATGCCGTTGGAATCGATGGAGAACGTGACTTCGATCTGGGGCACGCCGCGCGGAGCGGGCGGGATGCCGACGAGGTCGAACTTACCGAGGGACTTGTTCTCGCGGGAGAACTCGCGCTCGCCCTGGAGCACGTGCACCTGCACCTTGCTCTGGTTGTCTGACACGGTCGTGAAGATGAGCGAGTTCTTGGTGGGGATGGTCGAGTTGCGCTCGATGATCTTCGTGAAGAGGCCGCCGTGCGTCTCGATGCCGAGGGAGAGCGGGGTGACGTCGAGGAGGATCATGTCCTTGATGTCGCCGCGCAGGATGCCGCCCTGCACCGCGGCGCCGATGGCCACGACCTCGTCCGGATTGATGTTGCGGTTCGGCTCCTTGCCGAAAGCTTTCTGCACCGCCTCGATGACCTTCGGCATGCGCGTCTGGCCGCCAACGAGCACCACTTCATCGATCTGCTGTGCGGTGACGCCGGCTGCTTTGAGCGCATCGTTCACCGGGTCGATCGTCTTCTGGATCAGGTCCTCGACCATCTTCTCGAACTCGCGCCGGGTGAGCACGGCGTTGAGATGCTTCGGGCCGCTCGCGTCGGCGGAGATGAACGGCAGCGTGACGCGGCTCTCGTCATTCGTGGAGAGCTCGCACTTCGCGCGCTCCGCCGCTTCCTTCAGACGCTGCAACGCCATGCGGTCGTCGCGGAGGTCGATGCCGCTCTCGCGCTCGAAGTTCTCGATGAGCCAGTCCATGACGCGTTTGTCGAAGTCTTCGCCGCCGAGATACGTGTCGCCGGAAGTGGAGAGGACTTCGAAGAGGCCGTCTTCGAGCTTGAGGATCGAGATGTCGAACGTGCCGCCGCCGAGGTCGTAGACGGCGATGAGCTGGTTCGTCTTGTTGTCGAGGCCGTACGCGAGCGCGGCGGCCGTCGGCTCGTTGATGATGCGCAGGACGTCGAGTCCGGCGATTTTGCCGGCGTCGCGCGTAGCCTGGCGCTGCGAGTCATTGAAGTAAGCCGGCACGGTGATGATCGCCTCGGTGATCGGCTCGCCGAGGAAGTCTTCGGCGAAGGCCCGGATCTCCATCAGGACGAAGGCGCTGATCTCTTCCGGCGAGTACTCGCGGTCGCGGATCTTCACCTTCACGTCGCCGTTCTGGGCCGGGACGATCGTGTACGGGAGGACGGCCTTCGCGTGCGAGACTTCCTCCGAGTCGTACTTGCGGCCGATGAGGCGCTTGATGGCGAAGACGGTGTTGAACGGGTTCGTGATCGCCTGCCGCTTCGCGATCTGGCCGACGAGGCGCTCGTTGTCTTCGGTGAAGCCGACGACGGACGGAGTCGTGCGGCTCCCCTCGCGATTGGGGATGACCTGCGGCGTCGTGACGTCCACGACGGCCACGCACGAGTTCGTCGTGCCGAGGTCGATTCCAATGATCTTCGGCATTTTCAGCAGCTCAACAGCGGACTGATGATTGTCATTCTTCCGTTGCTGGTTGCTGGTTACTGGTTGCTGGTAGAACGGCCGGCAGCAATCTACTCCCTACCAGCAACCAGCAACTAGCAACCAGCAACTTCACTCGCCCCCCACCGCCACCTTCACCATCGCGGGCCGCAGCAGCCGGTCGTGCAGGAAGTAGCCCTTCTGCAGGACCATCGTCACCGTATGAGAGGGCACCGTGGAGTCTTCTTCCCGGATGACCGCTTCGTGGATGTTCGGATCGAACGGGACGTTCGTCTCCTCGATCGTCCGCACGCCGTTGCGCTTCAGAACGTCGAAGAGCTGCTTATAAATCAGCGAGACGCCTTTATGGAAGTCGTCCCCTTCCTCCGCATGCTCCAGCGCGCGGTCGAAGTTGTCGAGGACCGGGAGGAGGTCCTTGATGACGTTCGTCAGCGCGTAGCGGTGGAAGTCGGCCTTCTCCCGCTCCATGCGCCGGCGGAAGTTCTCGAAGTCGGCGAGGGTGCGGAGATAGCGGTCGTGGAGCTGGCGCTTCTCCTCCGCGTCGTCGCCGCCCGCCGCGGCCGGAGCCGCTCCCGGCTCCTGCACGGCTTCGTGCGCGGTGCGCTCCATCTCGTTCTCGATCTCGTCGATCGTCTGGCCGGTGTCTTCGATGACGTACGTATCGTCGTCGGCACCGCTCGGATCCTGCTGGTTGTTCTCGTCATCCATCACGAGCTCTGCTCCTCTTCTTCGATCTTGCGGCTCAGGGCGCGGCCGATGTAATCGACCAGAGGCGCCATCCGCGCGTATTCCATGCGCATGGGACCGATGAGCCCCACCATCCCGAGCGGATTGGCCTGCGAGCCGTAACGCCGGGCGATGAGGCTGAAATTATTGACCTGGGTGAAGTCGGACTCCGCGCCGATGAGGATCTGCAGGCCGTCTTCGCTGAGACACGACTCGAGGATCTCCACCAGCTTCTCTTTCTCCTGCAGGGCGAGGAACGTCTTGCGCATCGCCGCGGCGTCGGAGAACTCCGGCTTGGTGAGGATGGATGCGGCGCCTTCGACGTACAGCTCGTGCTCGACCGGCGCGACGTCGCTGACGGTCTCGATCCCGAGCGCGATGGTCTTCTGCAGCATCTCGTCGTGTTGCGCCCTCTCCTCTTCGGTCATGCGAATCAGGCGCCTGCGGATCGCGTCGAGGGTCATGCCGGAGAACTCGACGGTGAGGTACTTGCCGATTTTCTGGACTTCCTCCCGTGTGAACGAGAGCCGCGTCTCGACGACCCGGTTCACGACCACGCCGTTCATGCCGACCATCACGCACATGATCTTGTTGTCGCCGCCGACGAGGATGAAGTCGACGCTGCGCACGGCGAACTGGAGGAGCGTCGGCATGAACACCACGCCGACCTGATCGGTGAGCCGGCTCACGAGGCGCGAGGCGAGCGAGAGCACTTCATCCATCTCGTGTGCGTGGCCGACTTCGTCGTCGATGACTTCCCGCTCGCGCTGGCTGAGCCGGCGCTGCT
>JAFAVZ010000439.1 GCA_019242175.1 Acidobacteriota bacterium | reverse complement strand
CGTCCACACTTTGTTGATCGAGCACTCCATCGCGAACGACTCGATCACGCGCAGCACGGATGCCGCATCGTCCGGCGCGACGGAAGCGAGCGCGCGGTCGGCGTCGCCCAGCGTGCGGTAGACCATCGAGTCGCCGACGTAGCAGCGGATCGCCATCTCGCCCAGCTTCTGGCGAATCATCCCGAACGACGCGATCGGGCGACCGAACTGGTGGCGCTGCTTCGCGTACTCGGTCGCGCGGGCGAGCGCCTGCTTCGCGCAACCGATGTTCCGCGTCCCGAGCTTCAGCCGGCCGATGTTCAGCACGTTGAACGCGACCTTGTGCCCTTCGCCGACTTTGCCGAGCACGTTCGCCGCCGGCACGCGCACGTTCTCCAGGATGATCGCCGTCGTCGATGAACCGTCGAGGCCGAGCTTCGGCTCCTCGCGTCCGCTCACGACACCCATGCCGCGTTCGACGAGGAATGCCGTGAAGTGCTCGCCGTCGACCTTCGCGAAGATCGTGAACAGATCGGCGAAGCCGCCGTTCGTGATCCACATCTTCTGGCCGTTCAGTACGTAGTGATCGCCGTCGAGCGTCGCGCGCGTCCGCGCCGCGAGCGCATCCGATCCCGATCCCGGCTCGGTCAGCGCGAACGCCCCGATCCATTCGCCGCTCGCGAGCCGCGGCAGATAGCGCTCCTTCTGCTCGCCCGTTCCGAAGTAGACCAGGGGCAGCGTGCCGATCGTGGTGTGGGCGCCGAGGGAGCCGGCGAAGGAGGGGATGATGCCGATCTTCTCGCCGACGTATGCGGAGCTCACCTTGTCCAATCCGAGCCCGCCGTACGTTTCCGGAATGTCGATGCGCAGGAGATCGAGCTCGCCGGCGGCGAGGAGCAGCTCGCGGGTGAGCGACCAGTCCTTCGCGTGGATCCGCGCATCATGCGGCACCACCTGCGTCCGCATGAACGCCTCGGCGATCTTGCCGATCGTCAGCTGTGGGGGAGAGAGGTCTTCGCGGGTGAACACGTCGGTCATGCTCGCGGTCCTTCTTCGCTGCGTTGCACGTAGGGCCGGCTCTCCAGCCGGCCCCATGAAGCATGGACGCGGCGGGCGGCGCCCGCCGCAACGTTCTCGACTGCGGCCGGCTGGAGAGCCGGCCCTACGTTTGCCGGCGTACGGCTTGACTGCGGTGCGGATGGTTGCATAATCTACCTACCGAACGGTAGGTCAATTCCCCACTAACCGCGACCCAGGCCCGGGGTCGGCACGGACGAGCCGTGCAAACGCAGAGAGAGGAGCGGAATCCCGTGAAAACGGACCGCAGTGTCGAGATCGACGGCCGCACCGCCGAGGTTTATCGGACGGCGGCGAAGATCATTCTGCAGAAGGGCTACGACGCCACATCCGTCAGCGACATCGCGAATGCGCTCGGCATCACCAAGGCCGGGCTGTATCACTACATCCGCGGAAAGACGGAACTCCTGTATGACATCATGAAGTATGGACTGCAGGAGCTGGATCGGGAGGTGATGATCCCGGCGCGGATGATCGCCGATCCGGAGGAGCGGCTCCGCTTCGTCATCGCCACGCACGCGCATCTCGTCACGCGCGGCGATGGCGCGGTGACGATCCTCGTCGACGAGGCCCGCGCCTTGTCGCCGGCCCAGAACCGCACGGTGACCCGCCTCAAGCGGAGCTATCTCGACTTCCTGCGCGAAACGCTCGAAGAGCTGCGCGAGGCGGGCAAGCTGCGCGGTGTGAACACGACCGTCGCGGCGTTCTCGATCATCGCGAACGTCAACTGGCTCTCGCGCTGGTACCAGCCGGACGGCCCGCTCGGCGCCGCGGAGATCGCCGGCAACATCGCCGACACCGCGCTTTTCGGGTTCATGAAACGGGAGCCGCGGTCGCGGCGGGAGAGCCTGCGCGCGCTATGAACATCCTCGTCTGCATGAAGCAGATCCTCGATCCGGAAGTGCCGGCGCGCGACTTCCGTATCGATCCGGTGCGCAAAGAGGCGGAGCGCGGATCGGCGGATTTCGTGACGAACATCTTCTGCGAGAACGCCCTCGAAACGGCGCTGCAGTTTCGCCCCGAAGGCTCCAAGATCACGGTGCTCAGTTACGGGCCGGCGTCGGCGGAAGAGACGCTGCGCAAGGCGCTGGCGATGAAGGCCGACGCCGCGGCGCTCGTCGTTCGGGAAGAGGACGGCGCGCCGCCCGATCCGCTCCACGCCGCGCGCGTGCTGGCGGCGGCAATCCGCAAGCTCGGCACATTCGATCTCATCCTCACAGGACGCGAAGCCGGCGATTGGGGCGCGGGCCAAACCGGCGCATTGATCGCCGAGGAGTTGGGGTTGCCGTGCATCGCGTTCGCCGATTCGCTGCAGCTCGAAGGCGGCAAGTTGCGCGTGAAGCGGCAGACGGAGTGGGGCTGGGAGCTGTTCGAGGCCGAGACGCCGCTCGTCGTGACGATCACGAACGACGAGCACAACGTGCCGCGCATCCCGAAGGTGCGCGACGTGATGCTCGCCCATCGCCAGCCCCTCGAGACATTCACCGCCGCCGGCCTCGGCGTCTCCGCAACCAACGACTACTACGAAGTCGAGGAGCTTTTCCTCCCCAAGAAGGAATCGCAGTGCGAGCTCGTCGCTGGCGACACGCTCGACGAACGCGTCGACGCGTTGGCGAAGAAGCTGGTGGAGGTGACGGCGTCGCTATGAGCATCGTCACGATCCACTTCGGCTTCGATCGCGCCGCCGCGGGGCTCGCCGGCGAAGGACGGCGGCTCGCGGATGCGAGCAACAGCGAGCTCCACGCGATCGCGATCAACGGCGGCGCCGCGGATCTCGCGCGCGTCGCGGATCGCGTCTCCTCCATCGACGTCGACTACCAGCCGGAAGCTTGCCTCGCCGCGCTCGCGGAGCTTTGCCACGGTGCGACGACGATCCTCTTCGCGAACGACACTTACAGCCAGGAGCTCGCCCCCCGCCTGGCCCATCGCCTCGGCGGCAGCTGCGTCGGCGACGGCGTCGGCGTCGAGCTGCGCGATGGCGCGATGCGCGTCACGCGGCAGGTTTACGGCGGCAAGGCGCAGGCGGTGATCGCGTTGAAACGCACGCCGGGCGTCGCGTGGTTGCGCGCGCGTTCGTTCGTGCCGGCGCCGTTGCGCGACACGCCATGCGAGATCGCGACCATCACGACGCCAGCATTCGCGACGAAGACGAGAATCATCGAGCGCAAGCGAGAAGCGCAGACCGAGGCGCGGTTGGAAGACGCGCGGGTGATCGTTTCGGGGGGACGCGGGATCGGCGGACCGGAAGGCTTCCACGCCGAGCTCGAGCCACTGGCGGAATTGCTCGGCGCGCAGATGGCCGCATCACGCGCGGCGTGCGACGCGGGCTGGGCGCCGCCGACGTGGCAGGTCGGGCAGACGGGCAAGAAGGTCGCGCCCGAGCTCTACCTCGCCATCGCCATCACCGGGGCGAGCCAGCACATGGCCGGGATCTCCGAGGCGAAGAACATTGCTGCGATCAACATCGATCCCGATGCGCCGATCTTTCGTCACGCGCGCTTCGGCATCGTCGAGGACTACCGCAAGGTCGTGCCCCTGCTCCGGGAAAAGCTGAAGAAGATGCAATGAGCACTGCAGCCGCGACGCGCGAGATCTACTGGAACATCGCCCACGTTTGGGTGATGTATCTGCTCCTCGTGCCGACGCTCGGCGTCGCGGGTCATGGCGTTTGGCGACACGTGCAGCGCTGGCGCAAAGGGCAGCCGGCGGCGCGATTCGATCGGCCGGCGGAACGCATCCGGCGCGTGCTCGCGCATGCCGTCGCGCAGAAACGCACCGCGCGGGAACGGTATGTAGGAGTGTTCCATCGCTTCCTGACGTACGGCTTCGTCGTGCTGACCATCGCCACGATCGTCGTCGCCCTCGACGCCGACCTTGGCACGTCCATCATGCGCGGCGGCTTCTATCTCTGGTTCCAGTCGTTCACCGTCGATCTGTTCGGCGCGTTGGTGCTGATCGCGATCGCGATGGCCGCCGTGCGCCGCTACATCAAACGGCCTCGCAAGCTTGTAAGGACATCGCCAGATGTCACCGCGTTCTCAGAGGCCGGCGAGGACGCAAATCCTCGCGACGGCTTGGCCAACAAGCGAGGCGGGCCGGGCCCGCTCGTGCACACCGACGAGGCGGCGCTGATCCTCGTCGCGATCTTCATCATCGCGTTCACCGGCTTCCTCCTCGAAGGCTGGCGCATCGCCGGGACGAACGATCCGTGGCGCGCGTGGTCGCCGTTCGGCAACCTCGTGGCGCGCGCGTCGGTGGCGGCGATGGGCATCGATGCGATCCGCGTCGCGCACAAGGCGACGTGGTGGCTGCATCTCGCCGTCAGCTTCGCGTTCTTCGCCTGGATTCCCTACACGAAGCTGATGCACATCCTCACCGCGCCGCTGAACATCTACACGGCGAGTCTGCAGCCGATCGGCGCGACGTTGAAAGCGGTCGATTTCGAGCAGGAACAGTTCGGCGTGAGCGAGCTGCGCCAGTTCACCTGGAAGG
Source organism: Acidobacteriota bacterium (assembly GCA_019242175.1). Lineage (GTDB taxonomy): Bacteria > Acidobacteriota > Thermoanaerobaculia > Gp7-AA8 > Gp7-AA8 > JAFAVZ01. The sequence continues at coordinate 345 of JAFAVZ010000439.1, read as the reverse complement.
ATCTGCTCGACTTCGACTCCTGCACCGAGTGCGGACGCTGCACCGCCGTTTGCCCGGCGCATGCCGTCGGCAAGGCGCTCTCGCCGCGCGACATCATCCTGCAATTGCGCGACCTGCCGGAGAACGGCGGCTCGACGCGCGTCGTCGCGGCGACGCCGGCCACGATGCCCGATCGTTTGTGGGAGTGCACCACGTGCGCGGCTTGCGTCGAGGCGTGCCCGGTCTTCATCGAGCAGATGCCGAAGATCGTCGACATGCGCCGCCATCTCGTGATGGACGAAGCGGAGTATCCGGACACGATGCAGGATGCGGTGCTCTCGCTGGAGAAACGCGGACATCCGTTCA
>JAFAVZ010000003.1 GCA_019242175.1 Acidobacteriota bacterium | reverse complement strand
TGCAAAAACGACTCGTGTGGTCCATCCTCGCCCTTTTCGTCTGCGTTGCGCCGCTCGCTCTCGCCCAGCACGCGCCGGCCCCTGCGCCCGCTGCTCCGGCCTGCCCGAAGCTGAACGTCTCCGCGCCCGACACCGTCACGTCCGGCGACGAGATCAAGATCACCGCGAACGTCACTGGTGGCGACAAAGACGTCACGCCGACTTACAACTGGAGCGTCTCGGCCGGCTCCATCGCCTCCGGCCAGGGAACCAGCGTCATCACCATCGACTCGAAAGAGATCGAAGCCGGCAGCACCGTCACGGCCTCCGTCGATATCGGCGGCTACTCACCCGAGTGCTCGCTCTTCTCCAGCGCGACGGTCAACGTCGAGAAGAAAGCGGACAAGAAGCCGACGCGCTGATTCAGTGCTGCTGCGCGCGGATCCTCGCCACGAAATCCTTCGCCAGATCATTCGGGATGGGGATCGTCAGGTTGTAGTGGGCGATCCTCCATTTCCCGCCCTCCCGCCGCAGCACGCCCGTGCCGCGGCATTCGCCGTACGAATCGCTGGCGAGCGCCTCATCGAACCACGCCGTGTTGCCGTCCGAGTCGAGCATCACGTGGCGCGACTTCGGGGTGAACGTCCACGCCGTGCCCTTCGCAAAGTACGGATGCGCGAACGCCTGGAACGCCGATTTGTCCCAGCGTTCCGTCGCGTCCGTGCCGAGGAAGATGGCGTCGGGAGTCATGAGATCGAAGTAGCGCGCCTCGTCCGCGTGCGCGGCGGCGAGATGCCAGGCATCGATTGTTTGGTTCACGGCGGACGTTTCCTGCGATACGTTGAGCCGGCACGGCTGGCTGCGTTGGTTGGCCGAGCCTTCACGGCAGTCAGCGTTCTCGCCGGCATTCGTGATGCGCACGACATTTGGCGAGGTGGACGAAGACGTCGCGCAGGAGGCGAAGAGGAGGACGAGCGGCAGCAGGCGTCGCATCCTCACATTCTATGCAGGCCATCGAGCTCGATGAGGTGAATGCGATCCGCGCGCGAATCGCGCGGGCCCATGCGATCGCCGCGGAGCGATTCCGCGCCGCGTTTGCCGAGAATCCCGACTGGCGCTCGCATCTCGAGATCCAGGCCGCGGCTTTGCTCGAGACCGCGCGCGGCGTGCACCTGCGCGACGGCGACCGCATCGCGTATCGCATCGACGGCCGCGTCGTCACGCCGTACGTCGTCGAAGACCGGCCGCTCTGGCCGTATCTCGTGATCGATCGTACGCCGGCGGCGATCCTCGAATACTGGCTGCTCGCCTCCGAGCTCGCGGCGTGGTCGATGACGAAGCTGATCGCCGATCACGCCGAATACGATGCGGCACTGCGACGCATACAGCAGCCGCAGCTCGTGCGCGCGCTCGTGGCGTCGTTTCTCCCGGAAGCGGAAGTGCGCGAGGACGGAACGGCACTGCTCGAGGTGACGGTGTACACGCGCGCCGGCGAAGAGCGTATCGAACGGCGCCTCCTCACGATGCAGCCCGATCAGGAGCTCGTCTTCCACTCCCGCGAGCTGATCGCGGAAGGGAAGGGCGGCGTGCCGGCCTAAGAAGCGCCGATCACGCTGGACAGCACTTCGAACGATTTCAGCTCGTGCCCGAGGAAGTGGCGGCGGATGCTGCCGGCGAGGGAACGGAGCTCGAAGAGGACATTCGGCGGAAACGCGCTCGCCACGAACTGATCGATCGGCCGCGCCATCGCATCGAGCGCCTCGGCCACATCGTTCGGCACCAGTTCGGCCTCGCGCGTTGCACAGTGCTCGCAGACGAATCCCTGCTGGCGTTCGTTGAAGCGCAGCGGCCGCTCCAGCGAGCCGCCGCATTCGATGCACGCCTTCGTCGACGGAAAGATGCCCGCGAGCCGCAGCATCCAGACTTCGGCATACGCAACCACTGCGATCGGCGGCGCACCGCCGAGCAACGCCTCGGTCGTCCGATCGAGCAGGCGATAGATGCGTTCCGCTGGATCGTCGGCTTGCGCAAACGTATCGACCAACTCGGCGATGTACGTCGCGGCGACGCTGCTCAGAAGCTGCTGTTGCGCCGGAAAAAGCGAGCGCAACAGATCGACCGATTCGATGCGCACGACTTCGTCCGCTTCCTTTTCCACGTAGCCGATGCGGACCTTCGCCAGCGGCTCGAGCGCGGCGCCGAAGCGCGACTTCAAACTGCGCGCGCCATAGGCCCAGCCTTTGCGCTTGCCGTGGTCGGGCGTGAGGAAGACGACCATCTTGTCCCGTTCCCGAGCCGCGAATGTGTGCAGGATGATCGCCTCGGTGCGTTCGGGCTTCATGCCCCGTAAATGTACACTCGGCGTTCATGCGTCCGCTCATCCATCCCGCCGTCGCGCGGCGGCAACTCGAGGAGCTCGCGGCAGGGGAGATCGCTCCGGCGGATCTCGCCCGCGGCGCGTTGCTCATCGCGCTCGAAGACTTCCCGCAGATCGACGTCGACGACTATCTGGCGCAGCTCGATGCGCTCGCGGATCGCGTCCGCCAACGCGCCACGCCCGGCGAGCCGCCCATCTTCCTCCTCGGCCATCTCCACGCCGAGCTGTTCGATACGGACGGCTATCGCGGCAACACCGACGACTACTACGACCCGCGCAACGCGTATCTGAACGAGGTGATCGACCGGAAGCTCGGCATCCCAATCACGCTTTCGATCGTGTTTCTGCACGTGGCGCAACGCGTGGGGCTCAACGCGTTCGGCGTGGGGTTGCCCGGGCACTACGTCGTGAAAGTGCAGTTCGAGTTGAACGAGGTCTACATCGATCCGTTCCGCGACGGCGCGACGCTCTCGATGTCCGAGCTCGCGGAGCTCGTCGGGGGCGTGAGCGGCGGGCGGGTGCGCCTCGCGAGCGAACATCTGCGCGCCTGGACGCCGCGCCAGACGCTGATCCGCGTGTTGGCGAATCTACAGGGGATGTGGGCCCGCGCCGGCGACACCCGCCGTTCCACGAGCGCCCGGGAACGGATGGACATCCTCCAGACCGGCGACGTACAAGAGGCATGAACGGCCGCCGGCTCTCGCTCGTCCTCGCCCTGCTTCTTCTCCCGATTGCGGCGTTCGCCCAACAGAGCTTTCCCCAACTCGCCACCAATCCTCCGCAGCCGGTCGCGGGCCAGCCGGTCACGGTCCTGGTCGGCTGGATGTGTCCGGTGTATGCGCTGCGCGGCGTGAACGGTCATGTCATCGAACTGACGACGATCAGCAGCGTGTGCGTTTCCGCGCAGATTCCCGGCCAGCAGCCGTTCAACGTCGGCCCGCTCGCGGCCGGCACGTACGAGGTGCGGGTCATCGATCAGGACAACTTCCTCATCGGCACGTTTGCGGTCGTGGCCGACCCGGCCGTGGTGCCCGCTCTCGACGAGCGCGGAATTTGGGCGCTGGCGATCGTGATTCTCGCGCTGGGCGTCATCGCCATCGGGCGCGCGGCGTCCTGACGCATCTTTTTCGCTGCCCGCACGTCTCTCTTTCGTCGTGATGAAACGCCGCTCTTCCGCCGGATTCACCGCTGCCGAGCTGATCACCGTCTGCGCGATCATCGTCGTGCTGACGGCGATCGCCCTGCCGGTGGCTCGGTTTGCCTTGAAACGGCGGCGGGAAGACGTGCTGCGCGAGCGGCTGAAGCACATCACGTTCGCGCTCGACTCCTACGCCGACATGCGCCAGCGCGGCATCATCAAGCAGCCTCCCGACCTCGGCCAGGGCGATTATCCGAAGAAGCTGGAAGACCTCACGAAGCCGATCGAGCTGCTCGACGGGAAGAAGGTCGTGCTCCTGCGCGAACGCGATCTCATCGACCCGATCACCGGCAAGAACGACTGGCAGACGCTCTCCAGCACCGACGCGTACGACGCGGTCTCGACGAATGGCGACAACGTATGGGACGTGCGGTCGTCGTCGCGCGGCACGGCGCTGAACGGGAGCAAGTACGAGGAGTGGTAGGGTTGCGGTGTGCGACTCTTCGTCACGATTGCCGAGCCGACGCCCGACGCGGCGTTGGATGCGATCCGCGGGCTGACCGCGGCGCATGACGGCGTCGAGTTCCGCCTCGACACGCTGCACGCGCCGCTCGCGCTCGACGCTCTGCGCGCCGCGACGGCGAAGCCAATCCTCCTGACGAACCGCGGTGGCGCCACGCCGGACATCGCGGCTGCGATCGAAGCCGGCATCGACCTCGTCGACGTCGAGCATGGCAACGAAGACGAACGCGTACCGCGCTTTCGCGACCGCATCGTCCTCTCCCATCACGACTACGAACGTGTTCCCGATCTCGACGCGCTGCTCGCCGCGATGCGCGCGCATGCCTGCAGGCATGTGAAGGTGGCGGTGACGCCGCACGACTACGCGGAAAACGTCCAGTTGCTGGAACGCGTGGCGCCGGGTGAGACGATGATCGGGATGGGGGAGCGCGGTCTCTACGCGCGGATCCTCGCGCCGTTCTTCGGCTCCGACCTCTTCTTCGCCGGCAACGCCGCGCCGGGACAGATCGCGCACGAACGCGCGCTCGCGATCTACGGCACGGAGGATTTGCCCCGCGAGCCGCGCATCTTCGCCATCGTCGGCAATCCCTCCGGCCACTCGCTCTCGCCCGGCTTTCACAGCCCACGTTTTCGCGAGGAAGGTCTTCCGGGCGCGTTCACGATCGCGTCCTTCGCGACGTTCGCCGAGATCGCCGAGCCGTTCGCGCGCGGCGATCGGTTCGCTCCGCACGCGATGAGCGTCACGGCGCCGTTCAAGGAAGAGGCGTTCGCGTTCGCGCAAAGCATCGGCGCAGAGCTGCGACCAAATGCCGTCGAAGCAGGCGCGGTGAACACGCTCGTCCGGACGCGCGACGGCTTCTTCGCCGACAACACGGACGTCGACGGCTTCTTCGCCCTCGTCGAAGGTCATAAAGCCGCGCTCCTCGGCGCCGGCGGCACCGCACGTGCGGCGCTCGTCGCGTTGCAGCGCAAAGGCATCGACACGACCGTCTACAACCGCACCGTCGGCCGCCTCGGTGCGCGCGCGCTGGGCGAGCTGAAAGAGTTCGACGGCGACCTCGTCGTCAATACACTTCCCGTAGTTCTCGACCTTCCGATCCGCGATGGCGTCAACATCGTGGAGGCGGCTTACGCCGGCGGGCGAGGCGGCGCGGCGTTGTTCCGCGCCCAGGCTATCCGCCAATTCGAGCATTTCCGAGAGGCTTTTCGATGAATCTGGATGAGTTGCGCAAGAAGTACGACGTCGTTCCCATTCACCGCCAGCTGAGCGCGGATTCGCTCACGCCGCTGGTCGCGTTCGCCGCGTTGTCGCCCGCCGGCACCGAGGCTTTTTTGTTCGAGAGCGTGGAACGGGGGCAGAACGTCGGGCGCTATTCGTTCGTCGGCTTCGACCCGCGCCGCAACCTCAAATTCGAGCGCGGCGTGACCGAGCCGCTGTTCAAGCTGAATGGCGAGCTCGTGCCACTTCGCGTTTACGGTGAAGACAAGCTGCCGCCGTTCTTCGGCGGCGCGGTCGGCTACTTCGGGTACGCCGTCGGTGGCTGGAGCGAACGCATCCCCGACTCACTCGACGACGACCTCGGCATCCCCGACGCGAAGCTGCTCTTCTTCGACAACGTCGTCGTGTTCGACCACGTCCTGCAGCGCCTGCATCTCATCGCGAACCTGTTCACGTCTGATCCGGAAGCGTCGATCGCCGAAGCGAATGCGCGCCTCGATCGCGCCGAGGCGAAGCTGCGGGCGGCGTCCGTCGACTTGCTCTCGTTTCCCGAGAGTGCGCCGCCCGTCGAGATGCGCAGCTCGTACACGCAGGAGCAATTCGAGTCGATGGTGCTCGCGGCGAAGGAGGAGATCGCTGCCGGCGAGGCGTTCCAGATCGTGCTGTCGCAACGCTGGGAGACTGACTTTCCGACTGCCGAGGCGCTGACGCTTTATCGCGTGCTGCGTTCGGTGAATCCGTCGCCGTACATGTTCCTCATGGTGACCGACGAATGCACGCTCGTTGGCGCGTCGCCGGAGATGCTCGTGCGCGTGACGGGTGACGTCGCGGAAATGCGCCCGATCGCTGGAACGCGTCCGCGCGGGGCGACGAAGGACGAGGAGGCGGAGCTCGAAGCCTCGCTGCTCGCTGATCCGAAGGAAAACGCCGAGCACCTCATGCTCGTCGACCTCGGCCGCAATGACCTGGGACGCGTCTCGATGAGCGGCTCCGTCGCCGTGTCCGACTTCTGCCACATCGAACGCTACAGCCACGTGATCCACCTCGTGACGGACGTGAAGGCGACCGTACGCGACGATCGCTCGCCGATCGACGTGTTCCTCTCCGCGTTCCCGGCTGGCACCGTGAGTGGCGCGCCGAAGATCCGGGCGATGGAGATCATCGACCGCATCGAGAAAACACGCCGCGGCCCCTACGCCGGCGCCGTGGCCTACATCGGCTTTTCCGGCAACCTCGATTCCTGCATCACGATCCGTACCGTGACGCTGACGAAGGACAAGGCCTACGTGCAGGCCGGCGCCGGCATCGTTTACGACTCCGATCCGGCGAAGGAGTACGAGGAGACGCTGAACAAGTCCGCGGCGTTGCGCAAAGCGCTCAGCCTCGCGCGGGCGGTGGTGTCACCACGGCGTCTCTGAGAGCCAGCCGAGAATGAGGTTCGTGTAGTCGGCAAACGTCAGCTCTCGATGGTCGAGGTTCAGCGCACTTGCCTGTTGCGGCAACTGTTCTTGAAAACGTGCGTAACGCTCGAAGATCGCGCTGCCTCCGGGCAGAAGAACCGATCGATGGCCGCTCAACCAATCACGAACGGCTCGGATGGCGAGCCTGGGATCGTTCGCATGAGATCGAATGTCCTGGCCGGAGATGTCCGAGCAGAAGTTGCGATAGCGATATCGATCGCGGTCCAGGACCAGGCACCTCTTCTCGCGATCTCGCTCCGAACCATAACGTTTTGCGCCGAGGAAGAAGCCGAGCTCGAGCGGCATGTTGAAGCGCGGCAGTTTCGTGTTGCGATCGAGACCGGCGCGCGAGATGTCGTGGATGCCGAACTTCGACTGCTCGATCAGATCGAGAATCTTGCTGACACGAGACTCGCCGCTGTCCTCGACTTCCAAGGCGGAACGGCCGAAAAATCCGCAGTCATGAATGGCGAAGACGATCGCGTCGAAGAGGCGTTTGTATGCCGCGTCGAACGGAACGTTGATGAAGACACTCAACTCGTAGGGCGGCGTCGGGCTTTTCAACGTTTGTTGGACAATGCCGGCTTTGCCACACGACGGCGTGGGCGCAGCGGCGGGTCGCCGGGACGCTTTTCGACCACCAGTTTGCCCGTCTTCGGGTCACGATGAACTTTTCGGGCTGCCGCCATTGCCTGTTCGATCGTGATACTGCTGCCCGGGAGGGACAGTGGAAGGATCGTGCGCTTCACCTTCTTCATGGCCATCCATCTTAACGCTGCGCCGGCGCGGCCGTCTTCTCCTCGAACCGAACCTTTTGCGCTCCCAGCGTATGCAGCAAATCGGCGAGTCGTTTCTGCGCATTCACGCGGGCGAGGTTCAGGATTCCCTTGTTCACGGCTTCGTTGCGGATCGCCTGTTCGGCGTTTTGGCGTGCGCGCGATTCGAGGTTGAGGTCGGCTTTGCGGAACACGCCGGTCTTGCGGTTCACCACGCGCGACTCGCGGTTGTCTACGCGGCTCACGAGGATCTGGGCGGGCGGGAGGCGGAGGACGACGGTGCCGTCGGGCTCGCGCCACACGTCCTGAGGGTCGAGCTGCGCGAGGTCGATGCCGGCGATCACGTCGCCGGTCGCGAGGAAAGTCAGCTGGTCGTTGCCGAGAGCGCCGGGCACGAGCGAGTAAGACTGTGTGATCGTGCTGACCTGCATCACGCGCATCGAAGCGGTCTCGAGCCGGTTCAGGTCGCGCACCCGCGTGACGAGAATGCCGAGGTCGACGGTCGTCTCCTTCGGCTTCAAAACCTCGGAGACTTTGCGATCGACGACTCTACGAGCGGTGCGGAGAATGAGGAAAAGAGTGCCGGCGGCGAGGACCGCCGCGACGGCGATCAGGATGGCAAGGTCGCGGCGGCGCATGTTTTTTCGGCAACAGCAGTGCTACTACCGAAATTCTGTGCTAATCTCCCCAGTCTCCCGGTAAGGTTCAAGGAAGCGTCCAAGGGGCTCTCGGTGTTCTCGGCGTCCTTTTCGGATGTCTGTCTGCCGCGCGAAGCGGCGGATGTCCAGCTTCCGTTTGAAGCTGTCCGGGCCGGCTGAAGCCGGCCCCTACATCCCTCACACTGCTAGATCCGTTCCCGTGATCACGCGGTACGCTTCGAGGTACTTCTCCCGCGTCTTCTCCACGACATCCGAAGGCAGCTCCGGCGCGGGCGGGTTCTTGTCCCAGCTCGTCGTCTCCAGCCAGTCGCGTACGAACTGTTTGTCGAACGACGGCGGATTGCTCCCCACCGCGTACTGATCCGCAGGCCAGAAGCGCGAAGAATCGGGCGTCAGCGCCTCGTCGATCCACACGATGCGATCGCCGATCAGGCCGAACTCGAACTTCGTGTCGGCGATGATGATCCCGCGCGTTCTCGCGAAATCCGCCGCCTGTTCGTAGAGCGACAGCGTCAAATCGCGCAGCTTCGAAGCCCGCTCCTCGCCGGTGATCGTCGCCATCCGTTCGAAAGAGATGTTGATGTCGTGGCCGGTCTCTTCTTTCGTCGCCGGCGTGAAGATCGGCTGCGGCAATTTGCTCGCGGTCGTGAGTCCGGCGGGCAGCTCGATGCCGCAGACCTTGCCGCTCTCCTTGTACTCCTTGAGGCCGGAGCCGACGAGATAGCCGCGCGCCACGCACTCCACCGGCACGACCTGGCACTTCTTCACGAGCACGCTCCGTCCGCGCAGCTCCTCGTGCTGCCGCAGCTCGGCGGGGAACTTCTCGAAGTCGGTCTCGAGCAGATGGTTCTCGACCTGGTCGAAGCGCTCGAACCAGAAGTTCGAGAGCTGCGTCAGCACCTTGCCTTTGTCGGGGATCCCGGGCGAGAGCACGACGTCGAACGCGGAGATGCGATCGGTGGCGACGAAGAGGTACTGGTCGCCGAGGTCGTACACGTCGCGGACTTTGCCGCGGCGGGCGAGCGGAAGAGGGAGGTTCGTTTCATTCACGGCCGGCATGGCCGCGGATTGTAAACGCAGGGGGCCGGCGCGAGGGCCGGCCCCACACGTTGTTTACCTACTTCGCCTTCTGGAACACCGCGCCGAGGCGCACGGCGTTCGCGCGAACACCGCGCGCGATCTCGATGTCCAGCTTCTTACCCACGTCGGCCGTCCGCATCGCGGCGGCCTTCTTGCCGTACAACCCCTTCGCCGAGGCGAGGAGGATCGGCGTCTGGTACGACGGATCGCCGGAGATCTGGTCGATCACCGACACGTACGGGAACACCACCGCCTCGCCGGACGGATCGTCGAGGAAGAACTCGACGGAGCCGGAGTCGACTTCGACCGGCAGCTGCTGCTGCAGATGGCCGAGCGGCGGCAGGATGAACGGCATGTTCGAGCGCACGGTGTTGCCGTCGTAGTCGTACACCGTGACGCGCATCGTCACGTTGGAGCGGCCGAGGTTGACCGCGCCGATGTTCGCGCGCCAGCCTTGGCTGGCGATGTTGCGCACGCCGTGAGCGACGGCGCTGATGCCATCACCCTGGAGGCCGGTCCAGATGCCCGGGATCGTCTGACCGTAGGTTCCGCTGCGCGAGTTGTTGAAGGTATTCGAGCTGACGAGGAAGGATCGGTCGAGCACCGCGTTCGGCACCTTCGGATTGTCTTCCGGGAAGGTGGCGATGAGCAGCGAGCCGGTGCCGCTCGTGTTGAAGACGTCTTTCAGAACGTTGTCCGTGAGATAGCCGGCATTGGGCGGGATGTCGACGAACGCCTCGGTCCCGCGGGCGCCGCCGGTCGGGATGAACGTCATGCTGACGCGGAGCGTGTAGTCGAGCTGGGGATTGAAGATGCTGAGCTGCGTTTGCCACTGCGTCCCGAACGCGCCCGGCGCGAGGCCGGAGACGGGGATGACGTACGTGTCGTTGACCTGCGCCGCCATCGGAAGCGCCGCGGCCACGAGGAGGAAGGTGAGGAGCAGTTTCGTTTTCACGGGATTGCGATCCTTTCGAGATACCAGCGCCCGCGGGGAAGTGCACGCGAGGTGCCGTCAATCGCAGCCATTTCACAGAGAGGACGAGGGATAGAGCGCAGCGCGCCGTGTCTTCCTCACGCTACACTACCGTCCATGAATCAGATCAGCGACCGCCTCTCCGGGCTCGTTCAATCCGACATCCGCCGCATGTCCCGCGAATGCGAGCGCGTCGGCGGCATCAACCTCGGCCAGGGCATCTGCGACCTGCCGACGATCCCCGAGCTCGTGGAAGGCGCATGCGACGCGATCTCCCAATCGAAGGCGACTTACTCGAAGTTCGAAGGCATCGACCTCTTGCGGGAACGGATCGCGCGCAAGATCCAGCACTTCAACGGCTATCGCGTCGATCCGGCGAAGGAGATCGTAGTGACGGTCGGCTCGACGGGCGGCTTCGCGGCGGCTTCGCTCGCGACGCTGAACGCAGGCGATGAAGTCATCCTCTTCGAGCCATACTACGGCTATCACCTCAACACCCTCAAAGTCCTCGGCATCACTCCGAAGTTCGTGCCGCTGAATCCGCCCGACTGGTCGATCGACTTTGACCGCCTGCGCGCCGCCTTCACGCCGAAGACGAAGGCAATCGTCGTCTGCACGCCGTCGAATCCGTGCGGGAAGGTATTCACGCCGACGGAGCTGGAGCAGATCGGCGCGCTTTGCCACGAGTTCGGCGCGTGGGCGTTCACGGATGAGATCTACGAGTACATCGTGTACGACGGCCGCCGCCACACGTCGATGGCGTCGCTCGAGTCGTGCCGCGACGTCACGATCACCGTCAGCGGCTTTTCGAAGACGTTCTCCGTCACCGGCTGGCGCATCGGCTACGTCGTCGCCGACGCCCGCGTGATCTCGTCGATCGGACTCGTGAACGACCTTTTCTACGTTTGCGCCCCGACGCCTTTGCAGTGGGGCATCGCTCGCGCGTTGGAAGTCGGCGACGACTACTACACGCAGCTCGCGGTCGACTATCAGAAGAAGCGTGATCTCCTCGCAGACGCGTTGCGTGACGCAGGCTTCACGCCGTACGTGCCGCAGGGCGCGTACTACATGCTCGCGGAGATTCCGGAAGAGCTGGGCGACGATCGCAAGGCCGCGGACTGGCTGATCGAGAACGCGCGCGTCGCGTCCGTGCCGGGATCGGCGTTCTACGTTTCGGAGCGAGGGAAGCGGCTGCTGCGTTTCTGCTTCGCGAAGGACTTCGGTGCCCTCGAGGAAGCGTGCCGGAGACTGCGGGCGGCACGCGTTCCCGCGTGAGTGTCATCCTGAGCCGCGAAGACGGCGAAGGATCTCCCGGCACGTGCGTTCAGCGCCTGCATCAGGAGATCCTTCGCCGTCTTCGCGCCTCAGGATGACAGAGCGCGAATGTTCGCCGAGGCTTGGCCGACGAACGTCGCCGGCCGCGCCGGCTACTTTTCGTTCAGCGCTTCCAGCACCTGCTCGGCGTGCTTTGCCGTGTCCACCTTCTTCCACACTTTCTTGATGCGGCCGTCGGTGCCGATCCAGAACGTCGTGCGGGCCACGCCCCAGGTGCGGCGGCCGTACATGTTCTTCTCCTTCCAAACGCCGTACATCTTCGCGACGTCCGACGTGCGATCGGAGAGGAGCGGGAAGTTGAGGTGGTACTTCTCCTTGAACTTGTCGTGCGACTCGAGGGAGTCGGTGGAGACGCCGAGGACTACGGCGTGGGCTTTGGAGAGATCGCTTTCGTGATCGCGGAACGAGCAAGCCTCGGCGGTACAGCCCGGAGTGTCGTCGCGCGGATAGAA
>JAFAVZ010000239.1 GCA_019242175.1 Acidobacteriota bacterium | reverse complement strand
TCGCTCCTGTGGTGGTACAAGCGCCTGATCGCCCTGCGCAAGCGCTACCGGGCCTTCGGCCGCGGCACCGTGGAGTTCCTCCATCCATCGAACCCGCGCGTCCTCGCCTTCGTGCGGCGGTACGACTCCGAGACGATCCTCGTCGTCGCGAACCTCTCCCGCAACGTGCAGACGTTCGAGCTCGATCTCTCCGCGTATCGTGGCTTCGTGCCGGTCGAGCTTTCCGGCGGCACGCGTTTCCCGGAAGTCGCCGACCGCCCCTACTTCCTCAACCTCGGACCGTTCGCGTTCTACTGGTTCTCGCTGGAGCGCGTCGAGAAGCCGGAGGAGATCGCGCGTGGCGAAGAGCTGCCGCTCATCGGCGCGAAGACGCTCGAAGAAGTACTTACCGATCGCAATCGGGACGCGCTGTCGCGCGCGATCCTGCGCTACCTTCAGGCGCGCCGCTGGTTCGCCTCGAAGACGCGCACGATTGCGCATGTACGCATCCGCGAGCAGTTCCCACTGCCGAACAAGGCCGGCGCGCTCGCGCTGATCGAAGTCGAGTACACCGACGGTGAGCCCGATCTGTATCAGCTGCCGCTCGGCGTTACGCAGGCGCGCCGCTCGGATGAACCGGACGCGCGCACGGCGACGCTGATCGCGCGGCTGCGCGACGGTTGTCTCCTCTACGAGCCGGTGACGGAGACAAAGTTTGCGAATTCGCTGCTGGACACGATCGGCAAGCGTAAGGCGCTGAAGGCCGATCGCGGCACGCTCAGCGGCGTTCCGGCGCGCGCGTTCAAGGAGCTGCGCGGCACGGAGACGTTGGAGCCGCAAGTTCTCAAGGCCGAACAGTCGAACACGGCGATCGTCTACGACCAGAAGCTGTTCCTCAAGCTCTTCCGGCGCCTCGAGCCGGGCGTCAACACCGATCTCGAAGTCACGCGTTTCCTGAACGAGGAGACCGACTTTCAGAACGTACCGCGTCTCGCCGGCGCGCTCGAGCATCGCATCGACGACAAGAGCGAGCCGACGACGCTCGCGATCCTGCAGGGCTTCACGGAAAACGCCGGCGATGCGTGGCGCTACACGCTCGACGCCATCGGCCGCTACTTCGAGCGCCTCCTCAGCGACGCCTCGGCCGCCGATCGCATCGCGAAGAACATGCCGTCGGAAGACGTGTTCGCGCTCGCGCAGAAACCGCTTCCCGATCTCTGCACCGAGCTGCTCTCGCCCTATCTCTCCGAAGCAGAACTGCTCGGCAAACGAACAGCGGAGCTGCATCTCGCGCTCGCGTCGCGAGACGACATCCCGGCGTTCGCACCGGAGCCGTTCACGCCGCACTACCAACGCTCGATCTACGAGACGATGCGCACCCAGGCCGTGCAGACGCTTGCGCTCGTCAAACGGCGAGCGAAGGATCAGCCCGAGGCGCAACAGCTGCTCGCGCAGGAGAAGGCGATCCAGCAACGGTTGCGCAAGCTGCTCGACAACCGCATCTCCGGCCAACGCATCCGCACCCACGGCGACTATCACCTCGGCCAGGTGCTCTACACCGGCAACGACTTCGTGATCATCGACTTCGAGGGCGAGCCGTCGCGGCCGCTCAGCGAACGGCGGATCAAACGCAGCGCGCTGCGCGACGTTGCGGGCATGCTCCGCTCGTTCAGCTACGCGCCGTGGGCCGTGATCTTCGGCCAGGCGCCCGGCTTCGTCGTACGCCCCGAGGATCGGGCGACGCTGGAAGCTGGCGCGCAGTTTTGGCAACGCTGCGTCTCCGCCGCGTTCCTCCGTTCTTACCTCGCGACCGCTTCACGCGGCTCGTTCCTTCCGCCGACGGCGAACGAACAACAAACGCTGCTCGAGGCCTACCTATTGGAGAAAGCGCTCTACGAAATCGGCTACGAACTGAACAACCGCCCCGACTGGATCCGCATCCCGCTGCGCGGCGTGCTCGATTTGTTGCACTGAACGCTTTCCGAGGTACCCTCGGTGGCGGTATGGCAGCGAAACGAAAGAAGATCCCTTTTGACCCGCTGACGGCTACGGAACTGCTCGCTCCGTATCACATCACCGCTCGGGAACGACGGGCTGCCGAGCGAGCGGTCGCGAACGCGCGGCGCATCATGGCGGAAAGGAAAGCGCGTCGGCGTTCGGCCCGAAAGCCCGTCGCATCGGAGAAATGACGCATCCCGATCCAAAGGACGTCTTTCTCAACGTCCCGTTCGATCGCGCTTACGAGCCGTTGTTCGTCACGCTTGTCGGCATGTTGACGTTCCTGGGCCGACGGCCGCATTGCGTTCTCGAAGTGCGCGAAAGCGGCGAAGGACGACTCCCTCGCATCTTCGAGCTGATGCGCTCCTGCGGAACGTCGATTCACGACATGAGCCGCGTGGGCCGGCCGGTGCGGTTCAACATGCCGTTCGAGTTGGGACTGGCGTATTCGCTGAAGCTGGTCGAGGCGGCGAGCTACCACGTGCTGGTGCTCGACGCGAAGCCTTTCCGGATGGACCGCTATCTCAGCGACTACAAGGGCCGCGACCTCTTCATCCATCACGCACGCATGAGCGGTGTCGTGAGTTGTGTTCTCGATTCCTTCGAAGGCGATCCTGCGATCGCGGTCTCCGCATATCGTGACGGGATCGCCGAGCTGAGACTCTCGGTGGACGACCTGAAGCGCGATCTTCAGGTCGATTCCCTCTTCCGCCCCGCCGCGTATAAAGCACTCGTCCAGTCCGCCATCGAGGTCGCGCACGATCGCAACTTCATCGCGGCGTGACGGCGCGCGCCTTGCTTCGTAGCACCCCGCATGGCGACCAAACGGACGACCGCTAAGGGTCGATCGAAAATCGTGGCGAAGCGGCCGCGAGTCTCGGAGAAAGTGGTGCGGGTGAGGAACATTGCGGAAGAGCTCCAGAATGTCGGCGCGGACGTCGTGCCGAGTGTCACTATTGATTCGATGAGCAACGAGCAGCCGGCGAACGGACACACGCTTCTCACCGACACCGACCTCCATCTCTTCAACGAAGGAACCCATCTCCACCTCTGGAAAAAGCTCGGCGCGCACGTCGTGCCGGGCGGCGTCATCTTCGGCGTCTGGGCTCCGAACGCCGCGCGCGTCAGCGTCATCGGCGAGTTCAATCAATGGAACTACGACTCCCATCCGCTCCAGGCCCGCGGCGGCTCAGGATTGTGGGAAGGCTTCATCCCCGACGTCGGCAAAGGGACGAAATACAAGTTCCACATCGTGTCCCTCTACAACAACTTCCGCGTCGACAAAGCGGACCCGTTCGGCGTCCTGCACGAGACGCCGCCACAAACCGCGTCGGTCGTCTGGGATCTCGACTACGAGTGGAACGACGACGACTGGATGGCCTCGCGCAAGGAGCGCAACTCCTTCCACGCCCCGATGTCCATCTACGAAGTCCACCTCGGTTCCTGGCGGCGCACGGAAGACGGCCAGCATCTCGGCTATCGCGAGATCGCGCCGCTCCTCGCGGACTACGTGAAGAAGTTGAACTTCACGCACATCGAGCTGATGCCGGTGATGGAACATCCGTTCTACGGCTCGTGGGGCTATCAGATCACCGGCTTCTTCGCGCCGACGAGCCGCTACGGCACGCCGCAGGACTTCAAGTACTTCATCGACGTGATGCACCAGAACGACATCGGCGTGATCCTCGATTGGGTGCCGTCGCACTTTCCGACCGACGAGCACGGTCTCGCGTACTTCGACGGCACGCATCTATTCGAGCATGCCGATCCGCGCAAGGGATTCCACCCCGATTGGAATTCGCTCATCTTCAACTACGGGCGTAACGAAGTGCGTTCGTTCCTCCTCTCGAACGCGCTCTACTGGCTCGGCGAGTACCATGCCGACGGACTGCGCGTCGACGCCGTGGCGTCGATGCTCTACCTCGATTATTCGCGCAAGGCCGGCGAATGGGTCCCCAACTGGGACGGGGGCAACGACAATCGCGAAGCCGTCGCCTTCCTGA
>JAFAVZ010000465.1 GCA_019242175.1 Acidobacteriota bacterium | reverse complement strand
ATCTCCATCGACACCCTCCGCGCGGACCACCTCCCAACCTACGGCTACACCGGAGTCGCCACTCCAGCCATCGATGCCCTCCGCCAGGATTCCATCCTCTATGCACAGGCCTACAGCCACTGCCCCCTGACGCTACCCTCCCACGTCTCGATGCTCACCGGCCTGCTCCCCACGGAGCATCACGTGCGCAACAACGCCGGCTATCTCTACGAAGCCGCGAAGCATGAGTCGATCGCGCAGCTCCTCAAAGCGCGCGGCTACGAGACCGGAGGCGCCGTCTCCTCTTATGTCCTGCGCCGCGAGACCGGATTCGGCGCGATGTTCGACTGGTTCGACGACGCCATCCCCATCAGCGGCGGCGCTGTCTCTTTCGTGCAGCACCAACGCTCCGGCGCCGAGACCACCGCCGCCGCCTTGCGCTGGCTCGAGCCGCGGCACGATCGGCCGTTCTTCCTTTTCCTCCATCTCTACGAGCCGCACACGCCGTACGACCCGCCCGAGCCGTTCCGCAGCCGCTATCCGAGTCGCTACGACGGTGAGATCGCGCACGCCGACCAGATCGTCGGCGACTTCCTCGCGCGCCTCAAAGCGCTGGGCGTCTACGACCGCGCCCTCATCATCCTCACCTCCGACCACGGCGAAGGCCTCGGCGATCACGGCGAAGACCAGCACGGCATCCTTCTCTATCGCGAGACGATTCACGTGCCGTTGCTCGTGAAGCTGCCGAAATCCGAGCGGCACGGCGAGACGATCTCCGCGCCCGCGGCGCACATCGATCTCGCGCCGACGATCGCAAAGTTGATAGGCATCGAGCCCCCGAAAGAGATGCACGGCGCGTCGCTGCTCGCGCTTCCCTCTTCGCGCCAGCTTTACTCCGAAACCTACTTCCCCTTCATCAACCTCGGATGGAGTCCGCTCCGGTCGTTGCGCACGGAGAAGTTCACGTACATCGATGCGCCGCCGCCGGAGCTCTACGACATCACGCGCGACGCGGCGGAGAAGACGAACGTGCTCGACTCGGAAAGACGTGCAGCCGCAACGCTGCGCGACGCACTTGCGCAGTATCCGTCGACGCTCGACTCCGTCGCGCCGGTCGATCCCGAGGAAGCGAAGCGTCTCGCCGCCCTCGGCTACATCGGGTCCACCCAGAACCGCTCGACGACGAGCGGTCCGCTGCCGAATCCGCGCGATGCCGTGCGCGTGTTGCCCCGCATCGCCGAGGCTTTCGTGCTTGCGGATGCGCATGAATACGGACGGGCGATTCCGATGATGCGCGACCTCGTGCGTGAGAACCCGCGCCTCGTCGACGTGTGGGAAAAACTCGCGCAGACGCTCGCCGAGGCGGGCCGCGTCGACGACGCGATCGCCGCGTATCAGGAAGGCATCCGCCAGTCGGGCGGCTCCGCGACGTCGTTCGCCGTTCCAGCCGGCGAGCTGTATCTAAGGAAAGGAATGGTCAAAGAGGCGGAGCAGCTGGCGCTCGTCGGCGCACGCGTCGAGCCACGCGAGTCGCACGAGCTGCTGGCGAAGATCGCGACGAAGCGCGGCGACTTCCCGACTGCTTTGCGCGAGCTCGAACAGGCAACGCAATCCGGCACGCCGCAAGCCTCGACGCTGCTCCTGCGCGCGGAGATCGAAGTTCAGCAAGGCGCTTTGCAGAAAGCGCTCGCCTCGGTCGAAGAGGCGGAAGCGCGGTCGAAGGAGATGGGAGCCGCGTCGCTCTACCGCGCCGACTACGTGCGCGGCGACGCGCTTGCGCGCCTGAATCGCATCGCCGAGGCGGAGACGGCGTATCGGCGGGAGATCGCGAACTTCCCGCGCGACATCGACGCCTACGCGAATCTCGCCATTCTCCAGCTCGTGCGCGGCGACGCGCGCGGCTTCGAACAGCTCCTCGCCGAGATGCAGCGAGCGAATCCGACGCCCGCGGCGAAGGCGCTCGCGGACAAGGTGAAGAAGGCCGTTTCGGAGTGATCAGGAAAGGATGCGACGCAGCGTCGCGTCGAGATCCGTCGACTCGAACGTGAAGCCTTCCGCGAGCAACCGTTTCGGCACCACGCGTTGTCCGGTCAGCAAAATCTCCTCGGCCATCTCACCGAACGCGATCTTCAACGCGAACGCCGGCGCGGGCATGATCGCGGGGCGATGCAGTGCGCGTCCGAGCGCTCGGACGAAGTCGCGGTTGCGGGCGGGATCGGGCGCGGTGACGTTGTAGACGCCGTGCGCCGACTCGCGCTCGATCAGCCACGAGACCGCGCGCAGCACGTCGTCGCGATCGACCCACGACATCCACTGCTTGCCGCTGCCGATCGGACCGCCGACACCGAAGCGGAACGGGAGAAGCATTTGTCCAAGGGCGCCGCCGCTGCGCGCGAGCACGACGCCGAAGCGCGGCAGCACGAGGCGCGTGATTGACTCCGCCTTGCGCGCCGCGTCTTCCCACTGCTCGACCAACTCGGCGAGGAAGCCGCTGCCGCGCGGCGAATCCTCGGCGAGGATTTCGTCGCCATGCGGGCCGTAGTAGCCGATCGCCGACGCGCTGACGAACGTCGGATGCTTGTCGTTTTTCTGGAGCGCCTCGACGATCGCGTTCGTTGCGTGGAGGCGGCTATTGATGAGGCGGCGTTTGCGGTCGGCGGTCCAACGCCCTTCGCCGATGTTCTCGCCCGCCAGGTTGATGACGACCTCGGCCTTGGCGACCTCAGCGCTCCAGGCTCCTTGCGAACGACCGTCCCAGGCGACGCCGCGTCCGGCGCGGACCTTGGCCGGGTCTCGTGACAGAACGGCAACGTCGTGGCCTCCGGCGGTGAGGCGTCGAACGAGAGGCTCGCCCAGGAAGCCGGTGCCGCCGGCAATCACGATCTTCATGCGGCGATTCTAGGCAAAAACAAGACCGCCGCCGTTGGTGGACGGCGGCGGCCTCGTTTCTTTAGGAGAGTAGGAGAGGAATCTTGTGGGTCTCGTTCGTTCTTCGCATCTATTCAGACGCGTCACCCCGAAAAAGGTTTCGAGCAGGGCTGACGCCCTGCTTCTCTAGGCAATTCGCGATTTCGCGACGACCCGTCGCGGATCGATCCCGCCGTCGGCTTTTTGGAGCCCGGCGAAGGCGATCATGGCCGCGTTGTCCGTGCAGAAGCGCTTCTCCGGCAGGCGAACCACCACGCCCTTTTCTTCGCCCCACTGCTGAATCCGTTCGCGCAGCACGCCGTTGGCCGCGACGCCGCCCGCCATCGCGACTTCCGTCGGCTGCGGCTCGCCCATGCGCGCCCACATCGCGTTCAGGCGATCGAACAGCTGGGCGAACAGCGCATCCTGGAAAGTCGCGCAGAAATCGCCCAGGTCAGGAGACTCGATATTGATGTGGTGCTCGCGGGCCAGGCGGATCGCGCCGGCCTTGATTCCGGAGTACGAGAAGTCGAGCGACTCGTCCTTGAACTGCGGCACCGGGAAGGGGAAGCGTTTCGGCTCCGACTTGCCTTGCCGGCCGTGCTTCTCGATCTGCGGTCCGCCGGGGTACGGCAGCCCGACGAATTTCGCGACTTTGTCGAAGGTTTCGCCGATCGCATCGTCGCGGGTGCGGTTCAGCATGCGCGGCTC
>JAFAVZ010000440.1 GCA_019242175.1 Acidobacteriota bacterium | reverse complement strand
GACGTCGTCGTCCGTGATGCGGTGTCCTACGGGCAGATCCTCGCGCGCATAGACGCCGCGCACCAGCGCATCGAGATACGCAGTCTCTCGATTGCCCGGCAGCCGCTTCTGGTCGCCCGGCGCGCCGCACATGACCTTCGCCTTCTGGAACGCCTGGAACCACTGGTCGCACTGTTCGGGCAGCGTGCAATAAGGCGAAACCGTCACGCCCTCGGACTCGATGTCGATGTGGCGCTCGAACGTCCGCGCGCCCTTCGCATACGCGATCATGATCGACGACGTCCAGTCGTGATACTCGTGCGTCGAGAAGCCGATCGTCATCCCCGGATAGCGGTTCCGCAGGAAGTCGATCTGGTTCATCTCCAGCTCGTTGTCTTCGCTCGGATAAAGCGAGACGCAGTGATTGAGCGCGAGCGGAATGTTCCGCTTCTGGAAGAACGTCACGAGGTCGTCCATGTCCTTCAGCGACGATCCGCCGGTCGACGCGATCACCGGCTTTCGCGTCTTCGCGATCTTCTCGATCAGGATCCAGTCGTTGATGTCCGAGCTCGCGATTTTGATGAGATCGCAATTGAGCTCCACGCACAGATCGACCGACTTCTCGTCGAACGGCGTCGCCATGCGCAGGCACCCGCTCTTGCGGATGTGCTCCATCATCGTCGCGAAGTCATCGCGGGACATCGCCGTCTCGCGCGTCTTCTTGATGTAGCGGATGTCGTTGCGCGACCGGTGGTCCTTGTGGATGAAATTCTCCACGTCGCGGAACTGCAGCTTGATCGCCGCATTCACGTTGTTGTAGCGGACGACTTTCGCGAAGTCGGAAACGATCTTGAGACCGCGTTCCAGACTGCCGAGATGGTTGTTCGCGAGCTCGAGGACGAAGAGCTCGTCGAAGATGTTTTTGTTCAGGGTGGGCATGGTAGACTCCGCCAACGTAACCGGAAACGGAACGTGGATTGTAGCCTATCCGCCGTCCTGCTCGCCTGCAGGAGGAGCCGGCCGCCGGGGTGACAGTGAAGCGTCCCACCCTCATCTTCGATCTCGACGGCACGCTGACGGATCCGCGCGAGGGCATCACGCGTTGCATTCGCCACGCGCTCGAGCATCTCGGCCTCGACAGCCCCCAAACGCACGACCTCGAACGCTGGATCGGCCCGCCGCTCCTCGACACGTTTACGGCGATCGTCGGCTCCGATCGCGCGCCGGTCGCACTCGAAGCCTTCCGCGCACGCTATGGCGAAGTCGGCCTCTACGAAAATCGGCTCTATGACGGCATCGCGTCGGCGCTCGCCTCGCTGCAGCGCGTCGGCCACACGTTGCTCGTCGCCACCTCCAAACCCAGGCCGTACGCCGTCCGCATCCTCGAGCATTTCGACTT
Source organism: Acidobacteriota bacterium (assembly GCA_019242175.1). Taxonomy (GTDB): domain Bacteria; phylum Acidobacteriota; class Thermoanaerobaculia; order Gp7-AA8; family Gp7-AA8; genus JAFAVZ01. Next base: position 12,629 of record JAFAVZ010000440.1, on the reverse strand, counting down.
GCACCGGCTCTTCGACGGCGTCTACGGCGCCGAGCTGAGCGGCGAGCGCGCCGCGAAGACGGAGCTGCTGACCCATCTCCTGCGCGAAGAACGACTCGACGCGAAAGACGCGGTCATGATCGGCGACCGGAAGCATGATGTAGTCGCCGCGAAAGCCGTCTGCATGCGCAGCGTCGGCGTCGCCTGGGGCTTCGGTTCCAAAGACGAGCTGAAGAACGCCGGCGCAGACACAATCTGTGCTTCGATCGACGAGCTCGTCACATGGTGCGGATCCGCGGTAGAAGAGCTGGTGCCACGATGACCGTCAAAGCCGTGATTCTCTGCGGCGGCATGGGCACCCGCATCCGCGACGCGAGCGAGCTCCTGCCGAAGCCCATGCTGCCGATCGGCAACCGCCCAATCGTGTGGCACATCATGAAGGGTTACAGCGTCCACGGCATCGACGACTTCGTCCTCTGCCTCGGCTACAAAGGCTGGCTCATCAAAGAGTTTTTCCTCAACTACCGCGCGGTGATGGCCGACATCACCGTTCACCTCGGCCAGGATCGTCCCCACGACTTCGGCGAGTACCGTTCGAGCGAGCGGTGGAACGTGACGCTCGCTGACACGGGTGAGCAGACGCAGACCGGCGGCCGCGTCGCGGCCATCCGCCGCTACGTTGCCGCCGACGAGCTGTTCTGCCTCACCTACGGCGACGGCGTCTCGGACGTCGACGTCGCGAAGTCGATCGACTTCCATCGCCAGCACGGCAAGATCGCGACGGTCACCGCCGTCCGCCCGCCCGGCCGCTTCGGCGAGATCCAGATGGACGGCTCGCTTGTGCGCGAGTTCAACGAGAAGCCGCAGGCGACGGCCGGCTTCATCAACGGCGGCTTCTTCGTCGTCGACGCAAAGCGCATCTGGGACTACCTCGGCGACGATCCGGCGACGCTGCTGGAGAAGGAGCCGTTGCAGAAGCTGGCCGCCGACGGCGAGCTCGTCGCGTTCCCCCACACCGGCTACTGGCAACCGATGGACACGCTGCGCGAGTACAACCTCCTCAACGATCTGTGGTCCGCCGGAACCGCGCCGTGGAAAACGTGGTGACGATGCGCGTCCTGATCATCGGCAACATGGGCTACATCGGGCCGGTCGTCGTGCGCGAGCTGCGCACGCGCGCGCCGGAGTCGACGCTCATCGGGATCGACACCGGCTACTTCTCGCATTGCCTCACCAACTCCGGCGCGCTGCCCGAGGTGTTGCTCGACCAACAGCTGTTCGCGGATGTGCGGCAGCTCCGAGAACTGCCAGCGTGCGACGCCGTCATCTACCTCGCTGCGTTGTCCAACGACGTGATGGGCAACCTCAACGAAGACGCCACGATGGACATCAACCATCGGTCGGCGATCCGCATCGCGGAGATGGCGAAGCGTAACGGCGCGAGGACGTTCGTCTACGCGTCGAGCTGCAGCGTGTACGGATTCGCCGAGGATGCGGCGCGGACGGAGCAGTCGGAGGTGAACCCGCTGACGGCCTATGCGCGTTCGAAGATTGCCGCGGAGAAAGATCTCGCGTCGCTCGCCGACGATTCGTTCGTCATCACCTGCCTCCGTTTCGCGACCGCGTGCGGCATGAGCGAAAGGCTGCGGCTGGATCTCGTCCTCAACGACTTCGTCGCTGCCGCGCTCGCGTCGGGAACGATCAAGATCCTGAGCGACGGCACGCCGTGGCGGCCTTTGATCGACGTGAAAGACATGGCTCGCGCGATGGCGTGGGCGATCGCACGCGAAGCGGACAACGGCGGCGCGTTCCTCGTCGTGAACGCAGGATCGAATCGGTGGAACTTCCGCGTGCGCGAGTTGGCGGAGGTCGTGGCCGAGGAGTTGCCTGGGACGGAGATCTCGATCAATCGCGAGGCGGCGCCGGACAAGCGCTCGTACCGCGTCGATTTCTCGCTCTTCGAGAAGCTCGCGCCATACGCGCAGCCGCAAGTCGAGATCCGCCAGACCGTGCGCGAGCTCGCCGCGGGGCTGAGGGCGATGGACTTCAAAGACGCGGCGTTTCGTCAGTCGAACTTCATGCGTATTCAGATGCTCAATCGCCATCGCGCCGAGGGGCGATTGCGCGAGGATCTGACTTGGGAGCGGCGATGAGCGTCGAGCGGCAGAAGCAGCTGGAGCGCGAGATTCTCGAGCGCACGCGCGAGCTCGTCGAGCTGCGCCAATCGCAGAAGAAAGAGTTCATTCCGGGCGAGACGACGATCTCCTACGCCGGCCGCATCTACGACGCCGACGAAGTCGAGCGCCTCGTGGAGAGCTCGCTCGAATTCTGGCTGACCGCGGGGCGCTTCACGCACGAGTTCGAAACGAAGCTCGCCGCATCGATCGGCTGGCGCTACGCGTCGCTGGTGAACTCCGGCAGCAGCGCGAATCTCGTAGCGTTCAGCGCGCTCACGAGTCACAACTGGGGCGAGCGGCGCGTGAAGCCGGGCGATGAAATCATCACCGTCGCCGCCGGCTTCCCGACGACCGTATTTCCCATGCTGCAGTTCGGCGCGGTGCCGGTGTTCCTCGACGTCACCTTGCCGACGTACAACATCGATGTCACGCGTCTGGACGAAGCGCTGTCGCCGCGCACGCGCGCGGTGTTCGTCGCGCACACGCTCGGCAATCCGTTCGATCTCGACGCCATCACGGCGTTCTGCCGCAAGCACGACCTCTGGCTCGTCGAAGACAACTGCGATGCGAACGGCTCGTTGTACGGCGGACGCAAGACCGGCACGTTCGGCGATCTCTCGACGCTCTCCTTCTACCCGCCGCACCACATCACGATGGGCGAAGGCGGCGCGGTGCTCTGCAACAGCGGCGCGATGAACCGCGTCGTGAACAGCTTCCGCGATTGGGGCCGCGACTGTTGGTGCGACCCGGGCAAAGACAACACCTGCGGCAAGCGCTTCGCCTGGCAGATGGGCGATCTCCCCGCCGGCTACGATCACAAATACACGTTCACGCACCTCGGCTACAACCTCAAGGCGACGGACATGCAGGCGGCGGTCGGTGTCGCGCAGTTGCAGAAGCTCGAAGGCTTCGGCGCGGCGCGGCGCGCGAACTGGCGCTTCTACCGCGAGACGCTCGCGGACCTGGAGGACGTGCTCGTGCTGCCGGAGCCGACGCCGAACAGCGACCCGAGCTGGTTCGGCTTCCTGATGACCGTGCGCGACGACGCGCCGTTCACGCGCGACCAGATCGTGCAGCATCTCGAAGCGAAGAAGATCCAGACGCGCATGCTCTTCGCCGGCAACCTCGTCCGCCAGCCGGGCATCGTGCAGTGGGCGAAGGATCGCCAGGGCGCGCACGGCTCGCTGCCGTATCGCGTGGTCGGCGATCTGGCGAACACCGATCGCATCATGAACCGCAGCTTCTGGATCGGCGTCTATCCCGGGCTCACCGATCCGATGCGACAGTACGTCGCAGATACGCTGCGCGGCTTCGTCCGGAGGGGAGGAGTCTGATGCCGTTCATCAGCGTCGTCAGCGGCTGCTACAACGAGGAAGACAACGTGATCGAGCTGCACCGCCAGGTACGCGACGCGATCGCCACGATTCCCGACTGCACGTACGAGCACATCTTCATCGACAACGCGTCGACCGACCGCACGCTCGAACAGTTGCGCGCGATCGCCGCGGAAGACAGGAACGTCAAGGTCATCGTCAACACGCGCAACTTCGGGCACATCCGTTCGCCGTACCACGCGCTGTTGCAGGCGAAAGGCGACGCCGTCATCGGCATGGCCTCCGATCTTCAGGATCCGCCGTCGCTCATTCCCGAGCTCGTGGCGAAGTGGCGGGAAGGCTTCAAGGTCGTGATGGCCGTGAAGCCGCTGAGCAACGAAGGCTGGCTGATGAAGCGCATCCGCGACACCTACTACGACATCCTCGGCAGCGTCGCGAACGTCGCGTTGGTGAAGAACTTCACCGGCTTCGGCATCTACGATCAGGAAGTGATCGAGACGCTGCGCGAGATCGACGATCCCTATCCGTACTTCCGCGGCCTCGTCGCGGACCTCGGCTTCAAGGCGGCGACGATCGATTTCAAACAACCGAAGCGGCTGCACGGCATCACGCACAACAACTTCTTCACGCTGTACGACCTGGCGATGCTCGGCCTCACGAGCTATTCGAAGGCGCCGCTGCGCCTGGCGACGATGCTCGGCTTCCTGATGTCGATCTCCAGCTTCCTCGTCGCGATGGGCTATCTCGTGACGAAGCTGCTGTTCTGGTACCGCTTCACGTACGGCCAGGCGCCGCTGTTGATCGGCATCTTCTTTCTCGGATCGGTGCAGCTGCTGTTCATCGGGATCATCGGCGAATACATCGGTGCGATTCACACCCAGGTGCAGAAACGGCCGCTGGTGATCGAGAGGGAACGGATCAACTTCGACGACGAAGCGCGCCGATGAAGCTTCCGGTGCGCGACGTCGACGAAGCGACGGCGAGGCTGCAGAACGAGGAACTGGGCGGCAGATCCGTCGTCGTCACCGGCGCGAGCGGCTTCATCGGTCGCTGGCTCGTCGAGACCGGACACGCGCTCGGCCTCGACGTCTTCGTCCTGACGCGCAAGCCGCCGATTTTCGAAGTGCCGGTGCGCGTCATCGAAGGGGATTACCACGCGCTCGCCTCGCGCGGTCCGGCACGTTGCGACCTCTTCATCCACGGCGCGACGGCGACGAGCGACGAGCTGGCGAAGGATCCGAAGCTCGTGCAGGAGACGATCGACGGCACGCGCATCGCGCTCGACTACGCAGCGCGCGCCGGCGTGCAGCGCTTCCTCTATCTCAGCTCCGGCGCGGTCTACGGAAAGCAGCAGGCGAGAGTCTCTGAGGATGCGGAGGTGCAGCCGCACACGCCATATGCGGAGACGAAAATCGCGAGCGAGGAGTTGTGTCGCGATCGCGTGATCGCGCGGCTCTTCGCGTTCATCGGCCCGCACCTTCCGCTCGATCGTAACTTCGCGGCGGGGAACTTTCTGCACAACGCGTTGGAGCGGAAGCCGATCGAAGTGAAAGGCGACGGCACCGCGTTACGATCCTTTCTTTATGCGGGCGATCTCGCGGTCTGGCTTTGGACGCTGCTCGTGCGCGGAGCGGCGGGACGTCCCTACAATGTCGGCTCCGAGACCGCGGTCTCGATCGCGGAGCTGGCGCAGGGCGCAGCGCAGCTCACCGATCCGCCGCTGGACGTCGCGATCCGCGGTATCGCGAATCCAGGCGTCGCGCCGGAGTGGTACGTTCCGTCGACGCAGCGCGCGCGGCAGGAGCTCGGCCTGGCGGAGTGGACGGACTGGCGGGAGGCGTTGCGCAGGACGTACGAGTGGCACCGAGGAGAGAGCTGATGATTCGCGTATCCGACTACATTTTTCAGACGCTCGCCGATCACGGAATCCGCGACGTGTTCCTCGTCACGGGTGGCGCGGCGATGCATCTCAACGACGCGCTCGGCCGCGAGAAGCGGCTCTCGTACGTCTGCTGCCATCACGAACAAGCGTGCGCGATGGCTGCAGCGAGCTACTACCGTCTGACGAATCGCCTCGCGGCGGTGAACGTGACGGCGGGTCCCGGCGGCACGAACGCCATCACGGGCGTCTTCGGCGCCTGGACCGAATCCCTCGGCATGATCGTCGTCTCCGGCCAGGTGAAATTCGAGACGACGGTGCGCAGCACGGCGCTGCCGTTGCGCCAACTCGGCGATCAGGAAGTGGACATCACGCGCATCGTCGAGCCGATCACGAAGTACGCCGTGATGGTCACCGATCCGCTCACGATTCGCTTTCACGTGGAGAAGGCGCTCTACCTCGCGACGGAAGGACGGCCGGGACCGGTATGGCTCGACATCCCGATGAACGTGCAGGGCGCGATGATCGATCCGGCGCTGCTCGAAGGCTTCACGCCACCGGCGCGTGCCACGAACGAGCGTTTCGCGCAAGACATCGAGCTGCTGCTGGAGAAGTTCCGCAGCGCGGAACGGCCGGTGATCTTCGCCGGCAGCGGCATCCGTCTCGGCGGCGCGGAGCAAGCGTTCCTGGAGCTCGTCGAACGCTGGAACGTACCGGTCGTCACAGGCTTCAACGCGCACGATCTTCTGTGGCAGGAACATCCCTGCTACATCGGCCGGCAGGGAACGATCGGCGATCGCGCCGGCAACTTCGCCGCCCAGAACGCCGACTTCCTTCTCTGCCTCGGCACGCGCCTCACCATCCGACAGATCAGCTACAACTGGGAGAACTTCGCGCGTGCGGCGTACAAGGTTGTGGTCGACGTCGATGACGCCGAGTTGTACAAGCCGACGATCCAGGCCGATCTGCCGATCCACGCCGATGCCGCGGATGTGATCCGCGCGCTGAACGGGGCGGCCCCCGGCCCGCAAGGTGAGGAATGGCTGCGCTGGTGCCAGGGACGGAAGCGCCGCTATCCCGTCGTACAGCCCGAATATACGGACGACTCCCGCGGCATCAACCCGTACAAATTCATCGACGTCTTGTTCAACGAATTGCCGGAGGACGCGATCGTCGTGACCGGCGACGGCACCGCGTGCGTCACGACGTTCCAGGCCGGCGCGTTGAAGAAAGGGCAGCGGCTCTACAGCGACGGCGGCTGCGCGCCGATGGGCTTCGATCTGCCGGGCGCGATCGGCGCGGCGGTCGGCAGCGGCGGCAAGCCGGTGATCTGTCTCGCCGGCGACGGCAGCATCCAGATGAACATCCAGGAGCTGCAGACGATCGTCACGAACCAGCTTCCGATCGCGATCTTCGTCCTGAACAACGACGGCTACCTCTCCATCCGCCTCACGCAGAAGAACTTCTTCCCCGACAACCCTGTCGGCTACGGCCCGGGCAGCGGCGTCGGCATCCCCGACTTCGGCAAGATCGCCGGCGCGTACGGCCTCGGCTACGTCGAGGCACGCAATCACGAGGAGCTCGGCGAGCGCATCCGCGAGACGCTCGCGATGAACGGTCCGCGCATCTGCCAGATCTTCCTCGATCCGGAGCAGGCGTTCGCGCCGAAGACCTCGTCGCGTCGGTTGGCCGATGGGCGCATGGTGTCGGCGCCACTGGAAGACATGTTCCCGTTTCTCGAGCGCGAGGAGCTCGAAGAGAACATGGTCATCCCGATCCTCAATAGAAGTTGACGAAGACGAGGTTCGGATCGCCGGAAGGAAGGGGCGGTGGCGCGCTGAGCGTCGGGCCGAGCCAGATCACGAACGCCGGCTGCGACGACGTGTTGCGGAACGTGTGCGCGCCGCGCGCAATCGTCACCGGCCCGCGCGGCCGCGAGAGGTTGTCGAGAGACAACGCGTCGGTGCTGTCGTCGAACATCAGGAAATAGCGGCCGGGCACGAGGCACGTCCACTCTCGTTCGTTGCCGGGTGGAATCGCAGTACCGGCGACGAGGAAGTCGCCGGCCAGCGGCATGTAGTGCTCGTCGATGAACTGGTGATCCTCACGACGAAGCCAGCCAAGCCGATAGTTCGGGATGATCACCGGCGTCTTCCCCTCGGCGAGCTGCGTCGCGATCGACGGATACGTGCCGTCGATGAATGCCTTGATCGTGAAGCCATGAATCAGCCAGTGGCGGTTCGGCGGATGGCGCGTCGGCACGAGGCCGGCGCCGTCGAGCACGGCGTGCGCATTGGGATCGGTGAGCTGCTCCGCGGTTTTCGTCAACAGCACCTGGCGGTCGTTCGTCATCAGCAGATGGCGTTGCGTCGGGACGAGCCACGTGGCGATGTGCAGGGCGAACAGGCCGATGAGCACCGGCCGCGAGAACGGCTGCGGATCGAGGCGCAGACAGAGAATCATCATCTGCGGCACGAGCAGCACGAGGTTGTACGGATACGGCGTTGGGTTCACGAGCAGTACGACGACCGCCACCGCGAGCAGAGCGACTTCGGGCACGAGCGACTCGCGCGACACGAGCTCCCGCCAACGCCAGTTTCGCAGCGCAACGACGACCGCGAACGCGGTGGCGACGAGCAGCAGCGGCGCCTGCATCACGATGCGCGACAGCGCGGGAATCGGCGAGAGACGCATCGTGCGGACGGCGGTGCTGCCGAGGGACTTGGTGTCGGCGAAGTAGATGTCCCAGGTGCCGGCGAACCAGTGCAGAAGGAGGCAGGCGACGGTTGCGCACGCGGCGCCGGCCATGAGAGTGAGGAGCGCGCGGAGGACCGGACGCTTCTCCTCCCAGATCGCGCCGACCAAAGCGCCGATCGCGATCGGCACGGCGTAGGCGAACGCCTTGAACGCGAGGAACTGCGCGATCACGACGAGAAAGCCAACGAAGAACAGTCGGCGTTTCGCATCGGGATCGAGCGGCCGGGCGAAGAGCCAGGCGAGGAGCAACACGGCGAGCAGCGGGTTCTCGTGCCGCATCTCGAAGCCGTAGTCCCAGAGCGGCGCGAGCGTCGCCGCCAGCAGGAGGAAGAACAATCCTTTCTGCGACCGGAGACGTACGCCGGCGCAGCGGACGATGAGGCAGAGGTTGATCCAGAAGCAGACGAAGAAGAGGAGGCGCTCGGAGCGGAGCAACAGCGCGCCGCCGTCGATGATCTTCGCCAGCCACGTCATCGGGCCGAAGAGCATCAGATTCGCGCTCGCGTCGTACTGCGCGGTCTGATGCGTCGCGAGGAGACGCGCGGTGAAGACGTACTGCAGCTCGTCGACCTGGAAGATGCGATTGAACGCGAGGTGCTCGGAGAAGGCGAGCAGCGCGATGAGCGCGAAGGCCAGGCCCCACGTGGTGCCGGAGACGGGAAGGTCGGAGTCGCGGTCGTCTCGCGTGTCGTTCATCACCGGCGCCGCAGCAGCCCGGCTATGATACGACGCCGTGGATCGGCCCCGTCTGACCATCGTCATTCCGACGCTCAACCGTTCGGCGTTGGTCGGTCGGGCGGTCGACAGCGCACTCGCCCAGACGTTTCCCGATCTGGAGATCCTCGTCTCGGACAACGGCTCGACAGACGACACGCCGCGCGTGCTCGCGCGCTATCAAAATGCGCCGCGCGTTCGTCTGCTGCGCCGCGACATCACGATTCCCGCGACCGATCACGGCACGCTCCTCGTCGACGAATCGCGAGGAGAGCTCTTCCTCGGATTGTCCGACGACGACTGGCTCGAGCCCGACTTCGCGGCGAAAGTCGTCGCGCTGTATGACAAGCATCCCGACGTCGCGTTCGTCTGGACCGGCTGCGTGATGCACTACGGCGGCGCCGCGATGCCGGCGCTCGTCGGGCCGGAAATCGAGAGCGGGACGGCGTTTCTCTCCGCGTTTCTCGCCGGCCAACGCAATCCGTGCTGGTGCGCGTGCGTCACGCGCACCGAGGATTTGCGGCGCATCGGGCCGATTCCGTCGGATGTGATCTGCGGCGACATGTTCTATTGGACAAAGATCGCCGCACGCGGCGACGTCGGCTGCATCGGCGAGGCTCTGTCGCACTACGTCGTGTACCGCGACGCGAGTGACAGCCACGCCGGCGGCTCGTCGGTGCTCGCGTGGGCGGCGGATACGCGGCGTTGGGTGAACGACATCGTGGCTACGATCGCGGCGAAGAGCGGCGGTTTCGCGCCGCGCGACGTGCAGCGTGACGCGAAGACGTTTCTCGCACGCTCGACTGCGAATCAGTTCATCTGGCAGGCGCTACGCGGACGGCGGCGCGCATCGCTCCTCCGTTCCCTCGGCGAAGCGCGGCCGTTCTTGCGCGGAGCTGGGTTGACGGCGTGGATGCGCGTGCTCGCGGCGCTCGCCGCGCCGCGTTGGCTTCTGCGCGGAAGCATGATGGCGGCGGCCCGGCGGCGAGGGCAGGAGGCGCAAGCCCGCGCATGATGAGTCGGCGCGCCGTTCTGGCGATGAGCAGCACCGCCGCGGCGGGCATCGCGTTGGCGGCCATCGCGTGGCTCGCCGCGCGTCGCCTGACGACCGTCGAGCTCGGATTCTTCTTCTCGTTTCTCAGTTTCGGCGCGCTCATCCAGCTCTGCGACTTCGGCCTTTCGTACTCCGCGCTCCAAACTGCCGGCCATCTCGTTGGTTCGGGACGGTTGGGCGAGTTGCCTGCGCTCGCAGCGCGCGTGAGCCGTTGGAATCTCGCGACGGTATGCACTGCGTCGCTCGCGGTCTTCGTCGCCGGTTGGGCGACGTTCTCCGCGACCGGTGCTGCAGGCTGGCAACGGCCGTGGATGGCGTACGTACTCGCGGTGTTGATGCATCAGCTGACGATGCCGCGCATGTCCTTGCGCGAAGGCTCCGGCAAAGTCGCGCAGGTCTGGACAGTGCGTCTCGTTTATGAATGCATCGCCGGCTTCGCTTGTCTCACTGCGTTGCATTTCGGCGCGGGGCTCTGGAGTCTCGCCGTGTTCTCCGCGACGCGCGCCGCAGTCTCGGCTGCTTGGCTGATCGCGAATCGATTGCGCGTGAACGATGGCGAGCCGGTGTTCTCGATGGAACGCTGGATGGCGGAGATTTGGCCGTTCCAGTGGCGGATGGGCGTGTCGGGATTGTCGGGCTTCCTCATCTTTCGCGCGTTCGCGTTGATCGTGATGTCGGAACAGGGGCCAATCGCGGCAGGCGAGATCGGGCTCGCGTCTTCGTTGATGAATTTGCTGATCACGGTTAGCACCGCGTGGCCGCTCAGCCAGGCCGCGCGTTATGCGGCGCTCAACGCCGGCGGCGGCACGGACGAGCTGCGCCACGAGTTCCCGAAGATGCTGTGGGCGTCGACGGCGCTCGCCGCCGTTGCGGCGGTCGGCTCGTCGCTCGTGCTCTGGCGAGCGCGCGAGATGGGCATTGCCGTCGCGTTGCGGCTGCCCGATGCGTGGACGACGGCGATCGTGCTCTGCACCGCCGTGATCCACCATTTCGTCAGCTGCTTTGCCGTATTCTTGCGCTCGCAGGGACGCGAGCCTTTGCTGTGGGCCAGCGTCCTCGGCAGCATCGCCACCGGGCTGGCCGTCTGGCTCGCGGCGCACTACGGCACGCTGCGCGACGTGGCGATCGCCAATCTGATTCTCGTCTCGATCGGGATTCCGATCGTGCTCTCTCTGTTCCGTCCGCGATGGAAACTGCTGGCGAAATGAACGATCTGCAACGCGACTCCGCTTGTCCGATCTGTGCGAGCGACGCGCTCGAGGCGCTGCATCGTCAGGAGTTCCTGCTGCCCGGCGATCTGCGCACGCACTACACCGTCGTCGCGTGCGAGCGCTGCGGCTTCACGTTCGCGCGCGATCTGCCGACGCCGGAGGAGTACGAGCGCTATTACCGGACGAACCTGAAGTACACGTACGAGGGAAGCCGCGACGCGGCGCAGTCGCTGTTCGCAATGCACGCGCCGTCATTCGCGATGGTGGATGCGTGGCTGCGCGAACATCCGCCCGGCAAAGAGAGCCGCATCCTCGACATCGGTTGCTCGACCGGCGAGCTCCTCGCGCTCTTCCAACACGGCGGCTATCGCCATCTCGAAGGCGTCGACCCGACGCCGGAATGTGCGGACATCGCGCGCCGGCTCTACGACCTCGACGTACGCACCGGCGTGTTGTCGGAGATCGAAGGCGAGCCGTATGACGTCGTGCTGCTGGCGAACGTGTTCGAGCACATCCCGAACTTGCGCGACGCGGCACATCGCGTCGCGGCGTTGGTGAAGGATGGCGGCGTGCTCTTCGTCCAGACGCCCGATGCGGGCCATTTCGGCCACGAGTTGCGCGAGCCCTTCCTCGAGCTCTCGATCGAGCACATCAACTACTTCACCGCCACGAGTCTGGCCAATCTCCTCGGCCGTGAACGGCTCTTCCTCGTCGCGGTACAGCACGACGTCACGTCGTACAAAGGTGCGAAGTATCCGGTCGTGACGGCGCTCTGGAAGAAGGACGCGAACGCGCCGTTGCCGGAGTTGCAACGCAGCGACACGAGCCGCGTGCGGGGCTACATCGACGAGAGCAAGGCGCGGCTCGCGGAGCTGGCGTCGAAGATCGATGCGCTCGTCGCGAGCGGCGAGCCGGTGATCGTGTGGGGCGTCGGCTCGCTCACCGCGCGTCTCCTCGCCACGACGAACCTCGGCAACGCGAACCTCGTCGGCTTCGTCGACAGCAACAGCGGCCATCACGGGAAACAGCTCGCCGGCCGCGAGATCGCCGCGCCGTCTTCGCTCGCCGACAAACGCGTGACAGTGTTCGTCTCCAGCTTCGTGTACGGCGAGGAAATCCGGCGGACGTTGGAGAACGACATGCGCTACGCGGGCACTGTCGTTACGATCTGACGATGCACGTTCCGAAGAGGCTGCGCCGAGCGCTGGAACCGTTCCTTTCGCCGCTGCTGAAGCGGCGCCAGCTCGCGCATCTCGGCCGTCTAGCGCAGGCCGCGGACGCGACGCTCGAAGAGACGCCTGAATACGTCGCGGTGCGCCGGGGCGAACGGGAGATCCGCGTGTCGCGCGAGAACTTCGTGTACGCGCACGACATGATCGAGAACTTCGACTACTACTTCAACGTCGTGCTGCCGCGAGAAGAAGGCGGCAGGCAGGTCGTCGACTACAGCCGGCCCGCGTTGCACACCATGAAGGCAGACGGTCTGCCGTTCTGGTTCCCGGAGCTCGCCGAGTCGATGGAGAC
>JAFAVZ010000194.1 GCA_019242175.1 Acidobacteriota bacterium | reverse complement strand
GACGGCAACTGGCGGGTCCGCGACCTCGTCCTCGGCAAGTTTCGCTTCGCCACGGACAAGCTCGGGCGCAGGCTGGCCGTCCGCGACGAGGGCGAGATCGTCGGCTGGGACTCGCAGGGAAACACTTTCGAGGAGCGCCGCCGTTCGGCGGACGAGTTCCTCGACTTCGTCCGCAAAGAGGCGAACGGCTCGATCGGGATCGCCGACTACACGGTGTCGACGGAGCCGCTGCTGGTGACGCCGAGCGAACATTCTCAGAAACTTCCGTTGCGCGCGGTCGCGAACGCGACGTTCAGCGCGAACTCCTACCTCTTCATCATCAGCGGCAACCTCGGCGGACGATGGAACGTATTTCCGTCCGCTGTGAGCTTCGTCAGCGTAGGAAGCGAGCCGGGCGCCCCCAGCGGAGGCGTCGCGGCGATCCAGGCCGCGTTCACCGCGTGGAACGGAGATCCGCTCTCGAACGTGAACTACGTCTACAGCGGCACCGGCAACGCCCAGGGCGGCGTGAGCACTTCGGACGGCGTGAATGCCGTCGCATTCGAGCGCGACCTCTCCCGCTTCGGCGTGCCGCCCTTCCAGTGCACGTCGAACAGCTACAGCGGCACGCTCGGCGTAGGCGGCATCACCCGCGCCTCGGGCACGCACGTGGGCCCGAACTCCGAGACGTTCTCGACCACGCAGGAAGGCGACGTCGAGATGAACCAGGGCATCGCCAACTGCACGCTGCTCTTCAACAACGGCGACTTCAACTCCGCCGTGACCCACGAAGTCGGCCACACGCTCGGCTTCCGCCACTCCGACCAGACCCGGGCCGACAACCCGAACACCCCCTGCACGACCGACCCGACGCTGGAGTGCTCGAACCAGGCGATCATGAAGTCGTTCATCAGCCAGGGGTTGAACGCCGCGCTGCAGGCTTACGACCAGCACGCGGTGCAGGCGGTTTATCCCGGGACGGGCGGGGGAGGGAACCCGCCGTCGACGCCGCAGAACGTGAATGCTCAGGCGACGGGGACGAATTCGGTGCGGGTGACGTGGAACGCCGTCTCCGGCGCGACCGGATACGAGATCTACCGGAAATCTCCCGGCGGCAGCTTCGTGTTGGTCGGCACATCGGGAACCAATGGATTCACGGATACGACGGTTGCCGCGAACACTGCGTATCTGTATCGCGTCCGGGCGCTCAACACGGCCGGCGCTTCCGGGGACAGCGTCTATGACCTCGCCACGACCGTCATCTTCACCGACGACCCGCTCAGCGCGGGGACGATCATCAAGGCCGTCCACCTCGCGCAGCTGCGGACGGCGGTCAACGCCGTGCGCGCGGTCGCGGCACTCGGCGCCGTCACGTTCACCGATTCCGCCTCCCCCGGTGTGGTGGTGAAGGCGGTGCACATCACGGAATTACGAACAGCCCTCAACCAGGCCCTCACGGCCCTGGGCTTTGCCACTCCGGCATACACGGATCCCAGTTTGACCGGTGTACCGATCAAGGCGGTACACTTTCAAGAACTTCGCAATCGAGTCAAGTAACCACGGAGGCATCAATGGAGAGAGATTCGTTCACCGTTCGCCGGCTGGCTGTGGTCGCCGCGGCGTTCGCCCTCATGATTTTCGCCGGCAGCGTTCAGGCCCAGTGCACGAACGGCGCTTGCTGGAACGCCAACGCGGACAACAGTCGTGTCTGGACGTCGAACCCCAACGCCAATCTCGGGGTGGGCTTCGACAATCCGAACTACAAGCTCATCCTGGGTGGTGCACAGAATTTCAAGTTTGTCCCGAACCCGGCGGTCCGCTTGTTCGACTTCGACTTCAACCACTTCTACTCCGCCACGCAGGCTAACAACGGCGCGGCGTTCCGTATCGACCTCCGCTGGGACATCGGCCAGCCGGCATTCATGTGGATGGCTCGGCAGATCAACGAGGCCATCCCCGGCGGCAACGAAACCGTGAAGATGGTGCTCATGCCGAACGGCAACCTGGGCATCGGCGTCCTCAGCCCGACGAACAAGCTGGACGTCGCCGGCAACGCGAACATCACCGGCACGGTCACGGGCGGCAACATCCAGGCGAAGTACCAGGACGTCGCCGAGTGGGTCCCGGCCGAAGAAGAGATCCCGGCGGCCACGGTCGTCGTGCTCGATCCGGAGCGCTCCAACCACGTGATGGCCTCTCTCTCGGCGTATGACCAGGCGGTCGCCGGCGTCATCTCCGCCCGCCCCGGCATCACCCTCGGCGAAGCGAGCGACTCGAAGGTCAAGGTCGCGACGACCGGCCGCGTGAAGGTCAAGGTCGACGCCACCACGAACCCGATCAAGATCGGCGACCTCCTCGTCACCAGCGACAAGCCGGGCGTGGCCATGAAGTCGATCCCGGTCGACGTGGCCGGCATCAAGATGCATCGCCCGGGCACGGTCATCGGCAAGGCTCTCGAGCCGAAGGCCGACGGTGAAGGCGAGATCCTCGTTCTTCTCTCCCTCCAGTAGAATCCTCTCCGCAAGCAGGGCCGGTGGGAGCCGGCCCTGCTTGTAACCTCAATCGCATGAAGCCCTTTTGGTATGGACGCCGTGTCCTGGTCACGGGTGGCGGAGGCTTCCTCGGATCGTTCATCCGGGAGCGCCTCGAGCGGGAGCATGCGTCCGTTCTGGCGCCGCGCAAACGCGAGCTCGACCTCCGCGACGGCGCCGCGGTCGAGGCCTACCTCGATGCCCACCGCCCCAACCTCGTGATCCACGCCGCGGCCGTCGTCGGCGGCATCGGCGCAAACCGGCTCCATCCCGGCCGGTTCTTCTACGAGAACGCCATCATGGGCATCCAGCTCATCGAGGCCGCCCGCAAGTTCGGCGTCGAGAAGTTCGTCTGCCTCGGCACCATCTGCGCCTACCCGAAGTTCACGCCGATCCCCTTCCGCGAGGAAGAGCTCTGGAACGGCTATCCGGAAGAGACGAACGCGCCGTATGGCGTGGCCAAGAAGGCGCTCCTCGTCCAGCTCCAGGGCTATCGCGAGGAGTACGGCTTCAACGGCATCTTCCTCCTCCCCGTGAATCTCTACGGCCCCCGGGACAACTTCGATCTCGAGACCAGCCACGTGATCCCGGCCATGATCCGCAAGTTCGTCGAAGCGCAGGAGCGCGGCGACCAGCAGGTCGTGCTGTGGGGCGACGGCTCGCCGACGCGCGAGTTCCTCTACGTGGAAGACGCGGCGGACGGCATCCTCGCCGCGGCCGAGAAGTACGACGGCGCGGAGCCGGTGAATCTCGGGAAAGGGGAGGAGATCTCCATCCGCGACCTCGCGGCGCTCATCGCCCGCAAGACGGAGTTCGCCGGCGAGATCGTATGGGACACGGAGCGTCCGAACGGTCAGCCGCGACGGATGCTCGACGTCTCCCGCGCGGAGCGTTTCTTCGGCTTCCGCGCCGGCACGACGTTCGCCGCCGGCCTGGAGCGCACCATCGACTGGTATCGCGCGCATCGCGGAGCGGGTGTTCCGGCATGACCCTCCGTTCGGCGACGCGCCGGCTCCTGGAGCGGCGCGCGCCGATGGCAGCACGCCTCTTCCGCACGCTCCGCGAACAGGCGTCCATCCTTCGCACCGCGCCGAAGCCGGCGAATGAAGGCTTCCTCCTCGTGGCCGCGGGCGGCGTACTGCATCACGGATTCGAGGAACAGGAACGGCGCATCGTTCGGCGTGAGCTGGCGAACGTCGATATCTTCGTCGACGTCGGCGCGAACGTCGGTTTGTACGCCTGCCTGGCGCGGGCGGCGGGAAAGAAAGTGATCGCCATCGAGCCCCACGGCGGCAACGTCCAGCAGCTCTTCCGCAGCCTCGAGGCGAACGGTTGGCGCGACGTCGAAGTCTGGCCCCTCGGCGCCGGCTCCGCGACCGGCACGATTTCGCTCTACGGCGCCGGCACCGGCGCCTCCACCGTCAGCGGCTGGAGCGGCGCCTCGGAAGCCTTCCATCAGACGATCAGCATCACGACGCTCGACATCCTTCTCGCGCGCCGTTTCGAAGGCGAGCGCCTCTTCGTGAAGATCGACATCGAAGGCGGCGAGCTGCCGGCGTTGCAAGGCGCGACGACCGTCCTCGATCGCCAGCCCCGTCCGCTCTGGCTCGTCGAGATCACCCTCGGCGAGCACCGCACCGACGTGAACCCACACTTCGCCGAGACGTTCGACGCCTTCTTCCGCCGCGGCTATCGCTGCACGACCGCCGATGCCGAGGAGCGCGAAGTCACGCCGGTGGACGTCGCGCGTTGGTCTGCCGCGGGCCGCGTCGACTTCGGCTCGCACAACTACCTCTTCCGCTGAAATCCCACACGATGTCGACCATGGCTTTGGCGGGACGACGTGCCCGCGAGATCGCGATCGTCACGACTGGCCAGGCCGGTGCGGCGTTGGCGACGATTGCCGCCGTCAAGATCCTGACGCGTTTCCTCACGCCGTCGGAGTTCGGCTACACGGCGGTCATCACGAGCTACGTCGTCGCTGCCGTCACGATGCTCGCCGCGCCGGCGAACGGCGCGGGCATGGTCTCGTTCCACGAAGCGGTCCGCGACGACCGCGCGCGCGAGCTCGTCGGCACCCTGTTCGTCACGAGCCTCATCACCGCGATCCTCCCGCTCTTCGGCTTGCTCCTGCCGATGGTGCCCGCCGCGGGACTCACCGGCTGCGGCCTCGTCTATCTCTCCGCCGAGCTGGCGAAGACGCCGGCCATCAACGTGCCGGCCGCGGCGCGTTGGCGCCGCGCTTCGAGCGTGCTTCAGATCGCCGACGGCTGGGGGAAATTGCTCTTCGTCGGCGTCGCCGCGAGCTGGCTCGCGCTCTCGGCGAGGAACGTCATCTTCGCGTACGCCGTCAACAGCGTGCTCGTCGCCGTCATCGGCTGGACGATCCTTTTTCGCTTCACGAAAGGCGGACGCTTCTTCTCCGCCGAGGTCGCGCGGACGACGATTCGGCGCGGCTGGTTCTTCGCCGGAATCGGCGCTGCAGCGTGGCTGATCAACCTCTCCGACCGCGTCCTCCTCAGCATGTTCGTTCCCGCGCGCGAAGTCGGCATCTACGTCGCCGGCTATCAGGCCGCGGCCGTCATGCCGGTCGGCATCGGCGGCCTCATGACCGCATTCGTCAGCCCGATCCTGCTGCAGACGCACGCCGCGCATCCGGAACGCGCCGCCCGTCTCCTCGGCCGCTCCGCGCTCTTCGTCGCCTGGCTGCTCTTCCCCGCGACCGTGCTCGCCGTCGTCCATCGCGACCTGCTCCTGACGTTCCTCACCTCCGGCCAGTACGCCAGCGCGGCGAGCGTCGTGCCGTGGGTCGCGCCGGGGCTCGCGTTCGTCGCCGTCAACAACATCACGACGATGGCCTTCTGGATGACGAAGCGCATCCGCGCCTACTTCGTGATCGCCATTTCCGCCGGCATCGGCAACGTCCTCCTCAACCTGATTCTCGTCCCGCGCATCGGCTACATCGCCGCCGCGATCTCCACCTTCGCGACGTACGCGTTCCAGCTCCTCTCGACGCTCATCGTCGGGCGACGTGCGCTGCGCTGGAACGCCGAGGTTCCGGAGCTTGTCGCGCTCGCCGCGGGCGGCGTTGCGCTCGCGCTGGCCATCGTTCTCCTCGGCGATCGCGTGCCGCGGATTCTCGCCCTGCTCGTCCCGCTCGCCGCTTACACTGCGCTCAGCGTGGCCACCTATCTCTTCCTCGATCCCGCCGCGCGCGGCCTGTTCGCGCGCGTCGTTGCGCATTGGAGGGAGCGCCAGGCATGACGCCCTTGCTGTTCGTGCTCATCCTCGTCTTCATCGCCACCGGCGCCGCGATTTTCTGGGTCGCGACGCGGCGCGACGTCACGCCGTTTCTCGCCGTCACGATGGTCCTCTACTTCGTGAACTGGCTCCTCGCGCCGATCGTGATGACGATCCTGGCCTGGGACCGCATCATCAACCGCCTCGTCCTGGCCGACCTCGACGTGTACACCTGGTACTCCATCGTCGAAGTCGGCGCGTACCTGATCACCGTCGTCGCCTTCGGCCTCACCCGCCACCGCTTCCGCTTCATCACCGCCGGACGCGCGGCCAACTGGCAGATGTCGCCACGCCTGGAGATCTTTCTCGGCGTGGTCTCGATGGTGGGCAGTCTTCTCTGCCGCACCTGGATCATGCGCGCGGTCGGTTCGACGTATAACGAGGGCAA
>JAFAVZ010000084.1 GCA_019242175.1 Acidobacteriota bacterium | reverse complement strand
GCTCGTCGAAGGGCTCACGATCCGCAACGCGCCGTTCTGGGTCACGCATCCGACGCTCTGCACGAGCGTCACGGTACGCCGCATCAACGTGATCTCGCACGGTCCGAACAACGACGGCTGCGACCCCGAATCGTGCAAAGGTGTGCTGATCGAAGACTGCCTCTTCGACACCGGCGACGACTGCATCGCCTTGAAGTCGGGACGCAATAACGACGGCCGGCGCGTGAACGTCCCGGTCGAAGACGTCGTGATCCGCAACTGCCGCATGCAGATGGGCCACGGCGGCATCACCATCGGCAGCGAGATCAGCGGCGGCGCGCGCAACGTGTTCGCCGAGAACTGCCGCCTCGACAGCCCGGAGCTGGAGCGCGGCCTGCGTTTGAAGACGAACACCGTGCGGGGCGGCATCATCGAGAACGTCTACGCGCGCGACATCGAGATCCTGAACGTGCAGCTCGCGCCGATCGAGATCGACCTCCGCTACGAGCCGCCCGAGAGCGGGCCGTTCCTCCCAATCGTGCGCAACATCCACGTCGAAAGGATGCGCTCCGCGAAGAGCCGCTACGGGCTCTACATCCGCGGCCTGGAGAACGCCCCGGTGCGCGGCGTGAGCGTCCGCGACTCCGCGTTCCGCGGCGTGCGCGATGGCCACGTCATCGAAGGCGCGGTGGACGTCTCGTTGAACGGCCTGACAGTCGAGATGGCGGAAAAGGGAGAAAAGAAATGAGCGTGCAGCTGGCCCCGATCGATTCCACCACCTGCGTCGCGCGCGACACCGGCGCGCAACACGGCCGTCATCTGGCCATGACGCCCGCGAACACCGCCGCCCGCCATCTCCACGTCGGCCGCATCGTCCTCGGCGACAGCGAGTCGCTGGCGTTCGACACCGCCGAACGCGAGACGGCGTTCGTCTGCCTGAAAGGCTCGGCGAGCATCAACGGCCACTCTCTCGGCCAATACGACGCGCTATACATTCCGCGCGATACCGAGGCGAACATCGTCGCCGGGGAAGACGGTTGCGATTTCGCCGAAGTCGCGGCGCCGGTCGAGAAATCGTATCCGCCGAAGCTGGTTCGCTTCGCCGACGTGCAGAACGATCCGACGCTGCACTTCAAGACCGGCGGCCCGGCCGCGGAGCGCGATCTCAATGTCCTCATCGGCAAGAACGTGGAGGCCGGACGCATCCTCTGCGGTGTGACGTTCAGCCGTCCCGGCAACTGGACATCCTGGCCGCCGCACGAGCACGCACGCATGCTCGAAGAGGCGTACATGTACATCGCGATGCCCGATCCGGGCTGGGGCATCCAGCTCGTCTACAACGATCCGCGCAATCCCGAGCTCGTCGCCGTCGTCCGCGAAGGCGACGTCGTGCTGATGCCGCAGGGCTATCACCCCAACGTCTCGGCGCCTGGTGGCCAGATCAATTTCCTCTGGATGATGGCGGCCATCCGCGAAGGCGAAGACCGCCAGTTCGGTGTCGTGAACGTGCAGCCGGAGTACGCCGCGGGCGGCTCCGGCCTCGAGGCCTCGCGCAAGTGATGAAGCTGCGCGAGCACGCCGCCTTCGATCTCGTCTCCCTCGGCGAAGTCATGCTCCGCCTCGATCCGGGCGACGGACGCGTGGCGACGACGCGCACGTTCCAGGTGTGGGAAGGCGGCGGCGAGTACAACGTCGCACGCGGCCTCCGCCGCTGCTTCGGCCTGCGCACGGCGATCGTGACCGCGCTCGTCGACAACGCCGTTGGCCGCCTCGTCGAAGACCTGATGCTGCAGGGCGGCTGCGACCTCTCGTATCTGCGCTGGATCGCGGACGACGGCGTCGGACGCAACGCGCGCAACGGTCTCAATTTCACCGAGCGCGGCTTCGGCATCCGCGCCGCGCTCGGCTGCTCCGATCGCGGCCACACCGCGGTCTCGCAACTGAAGCCGGGCGACGTCGATTGGGAGCGCCTCTTCGGCGAAACCGGCGCGCGTTGGTTCCACACCGGCGGCATCTTCGCCGCGCTCTCCGAAACGACGCCGCTCGTCGCACGCGAGGCGATGGAAGCCGCGCGCAAGCACGGCGTGGTCGTTTCCTACGACCTCAACTACCGGCCGTCGCTCTGGAAGGGCATCGGCGGCGCGGCGAAGGCCCGCAGCGTGAACCGCGAGCTCGTCGGCCTCGTCGACGTCCTCTTCGGCAACGAAGAAGACTTCAGTGTCGCCCTCGGCTTCGAAGTCGAAGGCGTCGACGAACACCTGTCCGCCCTTCCCACCGAGGCTTTCCAACGGATGATCGGATCGGTGCAGACGTCGTATCCGCAACTGCAGGTCGTCGCGACGACGCTGCGCGCCGCGCACACCGCGACGCGCAACGACTGGGGCGCGATCTGCTGGAGCGACGGCGCGTTCTACGAGGCGACGCAGCGGAAGGATCTGGAAATCCTCGACCGCGTCGGCGGCGGCGACTCGTTTGCGTCCGGCCTGATCTACGGCTTCCTCACCGGACGGGGCGCGCAGTGGGCCGTCGAATGCGGCGCCGCGCACGGCGCGCTGGCGATGACGACGCCGGGCGACACGAGCATGGCCACGCTCGCCGAAGTCGAACGGGCGATGAAGGGAGGGACGGCACGTGTCAGCCGTTAAGGAGAGGATCCGCGAAGTCGGCATCGTGCCCGTCGTGCGCGCGACCTCCGCAGCCGAAGCGCTCGACGCAGTGGAAGCGATCCGCGCCGGCGGCATCCCGATTCTGGAGATCACGCTCACCGTGCCCGGCGCAGTCGCCATCATCCGCGACCTCTCCGCCCGCCTCGGCGACGCCGCGCTGATCGGCGCCGGCACCGTCCTCGACGCCGATTCCGCTCGCGAATGCATCGACGCCGGCGCGCGCTTCGTCGTGAGCCCCGCACTCGACATCCCGACGATCGAAGCCTGCCGCAAGCTCGACGTCCCGATCTTCCCCGGCGCGCTGACGCCCACGGAGATCGTGACCGCGTGGAAAGCCGGCGCCGACGCGGTCAAGGTGTTCCCTTGCGGCGCCGTCGGCGGCGCGACCTACCTGAAGTCGGTGAAAGCGCCGCTGCCGCAAGTCGATCTGCTCCCGACCGGCGGCGTCTCGCTGAAGACCGCCGCGGATTTCATCGCCGCCGGCGCATTCGCGTTGGGCGTGGGGGCGGACTTGGTGGACCTCGCTGCGCTGCGCCGCGGAGAGGCGGCGACGATCGCGGCGAGAGCGCTGGCGTACGTCGCAGAGGTCGCGAAGGCACGCGGAACAACGTGAGAGCGGGCTTCAGCCCGCTCTGGGACCGGCTGAAGCCGGTCCCCACGTTTCACACGCTCACCGTCCTCCGAACATCACTCCGAAGAAATCGTTCTCCTTCCACTGCGGTCTGGCCGGCGCATTTGCGACCTCCAGCCCCAGGCGGAAGTTCGTCTCGGCGTAGCGCGCGCCGGACGCGTAGTCGATCGTCTGCGCGAGGTCATCCCGCACCGTGTGGTAGATCGTGCGCAGCCACTCGCGCGACACCTTCTCGCCGTCGATCGAGGTATCGCTGCTCTTCGGCCCGGCCTTGAGGTGAATCGCCGGGATCCCCTTCTTCACGAACGAGTACTGGTCGCTGCGGATGAAGCGCACTTCTTCCGGCTGCGGATCGGGACTCATCGTGAAGCCGCTTGCGGCCGCGGCTTTCGTCGCGAGGTCGCCGAGCGTCGTGTGCTCGCCGCCGAGGGCGACGAGGTCGGCGACCGGGTAATGCATCTGGAACATGTCCATGTTGATGTCGGCCACGATCGCCGATCGCGGCACGGTCGGGTACTCGGCGAAGTAGAGCGAGCCCTGCTCGCCTTTCTCCTCACCCGTCACGGCGACGAAGAGCACGGAACGCGCGGGACGTTCCTCCAGCGACGCGAACATGCGCGCGATCTCCAGCAGAGATGCGATGCCCGAGCCGTTGTCGAGCGCGCCGTTGTAGATGCGATCCGCGCCGCTGCCGTGGGCGCCGAGGTGATCGAGGTGGGCGGTGTAGAGGACGTATTCGTCGCGGCGTTGCGGATCGCTGCCGCGCAGCAAACCCGCGACGTTCTTGCTCGTCGTCTCGCCGTAGGTCGTCTCGGTGTGCGCGGAGATCGCGGCCTGGAGCGGGAACGAATGCGCGACGCCTTTCTCGGCGTCGTCGAGGACCTGATCGAGCGTCATCGGCGCGCGGGCGAAGAGCTTCGCCGCGCCATCGCGGCTGAGGAGCGCGCCGACGCGGAGCCGCGGATCGACGCCGTCCGGCTTGCCGTCGCGATCGAGGTAACGCATCGCCGTGATGTTCGTCTGCCGCGCGGTGCGCTCGAACGGCATGCGCTGCTCGTCCGTGATGCTCTTCACGCTGATCACGCCGACCGCGCCGCGCTTCGCCGCCGCCTGCTCCTTCATCTCGCCCGCGGAGTAGAGCGCGCGTTGATCGTTCGCGAACGTCTTCGGCGCGCCGCTGATGACGAGCACGATCTTGCCGTTCACGTCGAGGCTCGCGTAGTCGTCGTGCTGCAGCTCCGGCGCGGAGATGCCGAAGCCGGCGAAGACGACCGGCGCGTTGACGTCGGCGATCGCATCGGCGAAATGCGGCCGGAGGATGACGTCCTTGCGATGCTCGAGCTTCACCGCGTCGGCACCGGCCATGCGGATCAGGAACGAGCTCTTCTCCGCCGCGAGCTGCGCCGAACGAAACTGGATCGGCTGATACCAACCGCCCTCCGCCCCCGCCGGCTCCAATCCCAACGCCATCATCTTCGCCGCGACGTACGCCGCCGCGACGTCGTATCCGCGCGTCCCCGTTTCGCGCCCTTCCATGGCGTCGTCGGCGAGGAACTTGATGTGCGCCGCGATGGCGCTCGCGGCCGCTTTCGGCGGCTCGGCGTTTGCGGCGGACGCGGCGAGAAGGAACCCGAGGCAGAGGATGGACTTACGCACGTCGGGAGTGTAGTGCAAGGAAGGGTTGGGCGCGTGTTACGCGGCGGTCTCGATGTTCTCGCGCAGGACGCGCGGATGGCGCGCCGCGATGCGCAACAACGCGATCGCCGGACCGTCTGGACGCCGACGGCCTTGCTCCCAGTTTCGGAGCGTATGAACGCTGATCCCCATCGCGCGCGCGAAGTCGTGCTGCGTGAGCCCCACGAATCGTCGAAGTGCGGAGATGTCCTCGCCTGATTCGAACTGACCGAGGATGAAGCGTTTCCTGGCGGATGCCGGAATGGCGCGCTCGAGATCTTTCAGGGTGAGTTCGGGGATGTCACTCATGAGCCGTATCTCACGAAATGCTCGTAGAGCTCATTCTCATTTCGAGTAGCCCGACGCGCACTGATGATTCGCAGGACATCCTCATCTCGTTCGGTCCACACGACGAGGACCATGCCTCGTCGGATTGGGCCGATCGCGATGAAGCGATCTTCAGCGATGGAATGCTCAAAGTCGAAAATCTCTAAGTAGTTCGTTCCCGAGGTGAACAGTTCGCTTGCTTCTTCGAAGCTGAGTCCGTGCTTCTTCAGGTTGGCCGTATTTTTCGGCTCATCCCATACAACCTGCACGCTTTTAGTCTAAGCCATCGGCTCGCGAACAAAGCTAGCTCATGCCCACCTCACGCCACCCACACGCTTTCCGGGCACTCCAGGCCCAGCGTCTTCTTCATGCTCTTCACCAGCGCCTGTTCGAGCTCGGGGTCGGCCACCAGCCGGTCCTCGGTGAAGCGCAGCGTCTCGATGCCGTTTCGTTTCAGCAGCAGCGTGTCGACGCGCACGAACACGCGGTAAACGTCGAGCTGGCCGGCCTCGCGGCTCGACGCGTGGTTCTCGATCACGTTCATCAGCGCCCGGAGGCTCATTCTGCGGGATCCGGACATGTCGCGATTCTCCTTCGTCTCCGCCTCGGGGGACGGCAGCGGCTTGAAGCCGAAAGTCGGGCGTACGAGTTGCGGCTTCGCGATCGGGCGAGTGATGGGAGGGATGAACGGGGCGGGCGGGAGGGCGGGGGTGGGCGTGGGAACAGCGGGAGTGCCGGACACGCCGAGGAGGAACTCGCGCAGCGTTTTCTCTTCGCGATCGCCGCTCGCCGCGAGCGCGTTCACGTATTCGCTCGCGTCGAGCTCCTGTTCGGCGACGAGACCGAGGTTGAGGAGGCGGGTCATCGACTCCGCGACGTCGGTGCGCAACGTCTTTCCCAGCTCCGCCGCGGTGTGCTTGCCGCTCACCGCGAAATAGAGCGCCCACTCGAGCGCGCGGAGGCGGAGGTCGGTCGGCAGCTCGCGCGGCTCCCTGCTCCGCCGATAGACGGACTGCGGCAGCACGCTCATGCCGCCTCCCTCAGCCCTACGACGAGCAGCGACTCCTTCTCCCTCCAGAGGATCGGCATCACGAACGTCGACGCAGGCATGTCCAGCGCCTCGACTTCGCGGCGCGTCAACGAACGCGGCACCGAGATCCGCCAATTGCCGCCGAACGCCTTGCTCGCGTTGCCGGAGAGCACGTTCGAGAACTCCTGGCACATGTCCTTGAGATGCTCGGGCGTGTCGCGCACCTCGCCGTTGATCGCCAACACGTCCTTCAGCATCGCGCTCGGCGACGTGAGATAGATGCAGCCCTGGTATTCGCCTTCGATCTCGATGAGGCTCGTGTAGTCGAGCAGCTCCGGATCGCCGAAATGCAGATGCGGCTCGCCCATCACCGGATGCTCGTCCGGCGCGAGCTTCGCGAAGTAGTCGAGGGTGATCCGTTTGAAAAGCTTGAACTGTTCGGGGTTCATTCATCCTCCGCGCGCGACGCATGATCCGCGCGCACCGACCACTCCATCAGCAGCGAAGCGAGACTCATCCCGATCCTCGGCTCCGCGTCGCACGTGTCGACCACGCGCAGGCTGTGCTCCTTCATCGACAGCATCTCGTACAGCGCCTCCGCGCCGCCCGTGCCGTCGATGCGCGCATCGAGCAGACGCCCGTCGCGGAAGAACAGCTCGCCCGCGCGCCCGCCGTGGGAGACGAAGACCGTGCACGTCTTTTTCTCGATCTCCATGATCTGCAGGAACGTCGGCAGCGAGATCCCGCGCACGACGCTTTCCCGCTGACGCCGGATCGCGCGATCGATGCGCCGCATCAGGAAATCCATGTCCGGCGGCTTCGCGATGTACTCGGTCGTTTCGAGCTCGCGCGTTTCCGCCGTGTCGAGGTTCGTCATCACGAAGATCGGGATCTCCGGCCAGCGTTGCGCGACTTCGTGGATGAACGCCTTCGCGGTCGCGGTCGAGCGATCGAACACGAGCTCGGTCACGATCACATCGAGCTCCGAATGCTCCTCGAGAATCTCCAGCGCCTCGGCCGGCGTGTGCGTCGCGATGATCTCCCACTTCGGCCGCGTGAGCCGCAAGCCGGCTCCGATCATGTCGATGAGAAAGTCGTCCGGATCGACGAAGAGCAGGTTGCCGCGGCGAGGTTGCGGCGTCGGACACACGGCGCTCATCCTCAGGCCTGTCCCGCCGACGCATGCACCGCCAGCTGGTCGAGCGCCTCGGCGATCTCGCGCTGCGTGAACGGCTTCGTCAGGAACCCGCAGGCGCCGAGGGCGATCGCTTCCATCGCCGTCTTGTGGCTGTTGAGGGCGGAGATGACGAGGATCGACGTTCGCGGCGCGATCGAACGGATCTGGCGTATGGCGCCGAGGCCGTCGAGGCGGGGGAGGGTGAGATCCATCGTCACCATCTCCGGCTTCTCCCGGCTGAAGATCGAGACCGCCTCTTCGCCGTTCTCGGCGCGATATACGTCCGAGATCGTTCCCTTGTCGACAGAGCGTTGGATAGCGTCGCGGACTACGAGCGAGTCATCGACGATCAGCAATCTCATGAGCGGACCTCCGGGTCGAGCGGCAGGATGAGTTGAAACGCGCAAAAGACGCCCGGCTCGCTGTGGACCAGGATCATGCCGCCGAGACCCTCGACCTTGTCGCGCACGAGATCGAGGCCCACGCCGCGGCCCGCGTCGCCGGTCGTCGCCTCCGCCGTGGAGAAACCGGGCTCGAAGATGACCTGCGCGTCGACGTCTTCATGGCCGAACATCGCGCGCGCCTTCGCGCGGATGCGGTTCATGTCGAGTCCGCGCCCGTCATCCTGGAAAAGCACTTCGAGCTGCCCCTCGGCCTCGTGACGCCGCAACGCGAACTGCAGCGTCGCCGGAACCGGCTTGCGGAGTTGACGGCGCTCGGGCTCCGTCTCGATGCCGTGCACCATCGAGTTGCGCGCGAGCTGGATGAGCGCCTCGCGCACGACGGCGCCGTATGCGACGGGCAGATCTTCCGGATCCCAACGCGCGATGAACCGCGCGGGCTTGCCGAGGCGTTTGGAGAGATCGGTGATGAGGGATTCGAGCGAGGCGACGATCGTAGGGTAAGGGCCGGCTTCAGCTGGTCCGGACGGGCTGGAGCCCGCCCCTCCATTGCGCGTGGCGAGCGCCGAGAGCCGCGCAATCAGATCCTTCGCCTCGGCGCCGAGGTTGCGGAGCGAGTCGAGCCATGGGTCGAGGCGATCGAGATGTTGCAGCGTGAGTCCCTGCGTCTCGCGCAACGACGCCGCGGCATCTTCCGTGCGATGCAGGCGCTGCGCGAACGTACGCAGGCCGATGACGCCCGCTTCGCCTTTGAGGCTGTGCAGGATGCGGAACATCGCATCGACCGCCGCGCGCGGCGACGTTGCGGCGTGCGTGCGGAAGCGGGTGATCTGCGCCAGCTCGGCGAGAAAGCGCGTGAGGTAGTCGGTCAACGCGTCGGGTTGGACCTGCATCATCTCCATCGCGAGATCGACGCGCTGCCCGGCCTGCCGTTCCTGCTCTTCGAGCTCGGCCGAGAGCTCGACTTCGCGCGTGCGGTCCTCGACGCGGACGAGGATGCGTCGGATCTCACGGCCTTCCGTCGAACGGCGGAAGGCGAAGCCGAGGTGCTGGCGTGGGCGACCGTCTCGCTCCGGCACTTCGACGGACTTCAACGGATTGATGTCCGCCACCAGCTTCTCGATCACGTTCGGATTGAAGAGCGTTTCGAGATAGCCGAACGCGAGCTCCGCCTGGTCGGCGCCCAGGAATTCGCCGAGGAGGTCGGGGAGGAGGCGGTGGGCGAGGTCAGTGCGGCCGAGGATCCGCTCGACGGAACGGGAGTACTCGCTGGCGATGCGGTGATCGCGATCGACGAGGAGAAAGCCTTCCTGGACCGTCGCCAGAATCTCCTGCATCTGCTGGTTGCGCAGCGACGAGATGCGCGAGTCGGCGCGGAGGAGATCGGTGAAGCCGACGAGGCGGACGTCTTTGCCGTGGTTGCCGGAGATCAGGATCGGCTCGTAGAGCATCGACTTGTCGCGGGAGAGCGACTGGCGCAACGCCTCCTGCACCGGCGTGCTCGTGTCGAGGATCATCGCCCGCCCGCTGAAGAACTCTTCGAGCAGGGCGCCGATCGCGCGGGGGCGGACGATCTCGCCGCCGAACGGGCGACTGATCACCTGCTGGAAACGCGCGCGGGAGATCGCGCCGCGGACGCCGCTCGCGTCGAAGACGACGACGCCCGGCAGCTCCGGATGGCGGCGCATGACCTCGTCGAAGTCGTCGCCGCGCGCGGTGACGGGCAGGCGGACGTCCCACGTGGGCAGCTCCGCCAGCGTGGATTGCGGTGTCAACGTCGGAAGGAAGGTTTCGGCAGCCATGGGCGACCCGGGACTCGGACTCTACGGCGGCGCCGGCGCGGTCTCGTCGAAGCCTGGTTGGAGAACGTGTGAAGGCTTTTGTAGGTGGTGTGATTTTTTGCGATCCGCCGCCAAAGCTTCACGACCTCTCTTCCCGGTCCTGCAGCGCGAGAAGCACGAAATACCCAGACGAACGTAGGGCCGGCTCTCCAGCCGGCCCCATGAAATACGTCGCGGCGGCGCTGCCGCCGCATCATTCTCGACTGCGGCCGGCTGGAGAGCCGGCCCTACATGCAAAGCGCGATTGACCTCAAAGGTCGCGGCGGCGCTGCCGCCGCATCATTCTCGACTGCGGCCGGCTGGAGAGCCGGCCCTACATGCAAAAGCGATTGACCTCAAAGGTCGCGGCGGCGCTGCCGCCGCATCATTCTCGACTGCGGCCGGCTGGAGAGCCGGCCCTACATGCAAAAGCGCGATAGACCTCAAAGGTCGCGGCGGCGTTGCCGCCGCACCATTCTGACTGCGGCCGGCTGGAGAGCCGGCCCTACATGCAAAAGCGCGATTGACCTCCACCCACCCCTGCGCTACACTCGCCTCACAAGTTGAGACTAAGTCTCAGTATCAATGAAGGAGGCTCGCGCATGCGCGCTCCGGTCATCGCCCTCGTCACCCTTTCTCTCGCCTGGGGAGCTTTCGCCCAAAGCTCCACCACGCAGCAACAGCAGCCGCCAACCCCGCCCGCCCTCCAGGAAGAGATCACCGTCACCGCCACCAAAACCGAGCACCCGACGGCCTCCGTCGCGGGCGAGGTCTCGGTCATTACCGCCGAGGAGATGAAGGCGCACATGGTGGAGGGGATTCAGGACGTCGTCCGGTACGAGCCGGGCGTCACGGTCCACGCAGACCGCGGCCGCTACGGCAACGCGGGCTACACCATCCGCGGCATCGAGGGGAATCGCATCCTCCTCCTCGTCGACGGCGTCCGCGTCCCGGACCTCCTCGAAGGCGCCATCCCCCTCGGCCGCGACTACGTCGATCCGTCGACGCTCAAGCGCGTCGAGATCCTCCGCGGCCCCGCCTCCGGCCTCTACGGCAGCGACGCCCTCGGCGGCGTCGTCGCCTACGCCACGAAAGACCCGCGCGACTTCCTCGGCGCGGACGGCATCGGCGGCGGCTCGCTCCTCTCGCAGTACGACACGGCGGCGAGCGGCACGAACGAGACGCTCTCGTACGCGCATCGCACCGCGGGCGGCATCGAGTCGCTCGTGATGCTCACTCGACGCGACGCGAGCGAGTTGGACAACCGCGGCCCGCTCACGCCGAACCCGCAGGACGACGGCCTGACCTCCGGCCTGGCCAAGATCCTCTTCCACAACGTGCCGAATCATGAAGTGCGGCTCGTCGTCGACGGACTCCTGCGCAAGACCAACACGAACGTCGCCTCCGCGGCCGGCCCGGTCACGGGCGCGCCGGGAAGCCGCATCGTTTCGCAGCTCGCCGAAGACGAACGCCGCCGCTATCGCTTCTCCGTGGACGACGTGTGGCAGCGCTCGAACGTCGCCTTCGACTCGCTCACGTGGAAGCTGTACGCGCAGCACGGGGAGACCACCGAGCATCTCGACGAGTCGCGTTTCAGCGGCACGACCCAGCTCCTGCGCATCAGCGACAACCTCTTCCGCCAGCGCGAGACCGGCGGCGACCTCCAGGCCGAGAAGCGCTTCGGTACGCAGCATCAGCTGATCTACGGCGCCGAGGTGATTCGGACCGAGTCGGAGCGCCTGCGCGATCGCACGCAGATCAACGTCGCGACCGGCGCCGCCACGAAGACGATCTCCGGCGAGAACTTTCCGTACAAGACGTTCCCCGACGCGACCACGCTGCGCAGCGGCGTCTTCGTGCAGGACGAGATGACGTTCGCCGGCGGCCGCGTGCTCGTCACGCCCGCGATCCGCGTCGACTCGTACCGCATGGATCCGCATCCGGACGCCGACTTCGATCGCCAGAACCTCCACGGCTTCGAGATCGAGACTGTCAACGACACGGCCGTCTCGCCGAAGCTCGGCGTCGTCGCCCAGGTGAGCGCGACGCACTCCGTCTATGCGCAGTACGCGCGCGGGTTCCGCAGCCCTCCTTATGACAACGCGGGCATCGCGTTCACGAACGCCGTCTTCGGCTACGAGATCCTGCCGAACGCCGACCTGAAGCCGGAGCTCTCGAACGGCTTCGACGCGGGCGTCCGCGGTCGCCGCGGCCTCGCCTCCTACAGCTTCGGCGCGTTCTACAACCGCTACTCGAACTTCATCGACACCGGCTTCCTCGGCATCAGCAACGGCCTGCAGCAGTTCCAGTATCAGAACATCGGCACGGCGCGCATCTACGGCGCCGAAGCGCGCGGCGCGATGTCGCTCTCCTCGCTCGGCAGCACGTTCGACAACGCGGCGGTCATCGCCACCGCGGCGTACGCGAACGGCCGCAACACCGAAACGGACGCGCGCCTCGCCTCGGTCGAGCCGTTCACCGCGACGCTCGGTCTGCAGCACACGATCGGCCGCTTCGGCTATGAGCTCGTCCCCACGCACGCCGCGTCGCGCGCCCAGGCCGACACCGGCCTGGCCACGCCGTCTTACACGATCCTCGACGCCTACACCACGCTGCAGATCACGCAGAAGCTGCGCCTCATGGCCGCGGTGCTCAACCTGGCGGACAAGGAGTATTGGCGTTGGTCCAACGTGCAGTTCCTCGGCGCGTCGAACGCGATCCAGCGCTACAGCGAGCCGGGACGCAACGCGCGCATCGGCTTCGAGTGGAGCTTCTGATGATGAAGAAACTCGCCCTCTCGTTCGTCGTTCTCTTCCTGGCCGCCTGCGCGACGACGCCGGCGAAGTCCAACGAGCCGTACGGCATCCTGCTCCTCGCGCACGGCGGCTCGCAGCGCTGGAACGAAAGCGTCGCGGACGTCGCCAAGTCCGTCGACGCCAACGTGCCGACGGAAGTCGCGTTCGGCATGGCCCAGCGCAGCGCGATGCAGTCCGCCGTCGAGCGCCTCGAAGCGCGCGGCGTGAAGCGCATCGTTGCCGTGCCGCTCTTCGTCTCCTCGCACAGCAGCGTCATCACCTCCACCGAATTCCTCCTCGGCAAGCGCCGGACGGCGCCGAAGGATCTCGCCGACTTCGCCGGGATGTCGCACGGCCCGGGCGGCGAGATGCATCACGACATGAGCAAGATGGAAGACGGCACGAAGCCGGTGAAGACGGCCGTGCCGATTCTGATGACGAACGCGCTCAACGCGCATCCGATCGTCGCCGACATCCTCGCCAGCCGCGTGCAGTCGCTGGCCGGCGATCCGGCGGGCGAGGTCGTGATCCTCGTCGCGCACGGCCCTACGGAAGAGGATGAAAACCGCCGCTGGCTCGCCGACATGAGCAAGCTGGTGAAGGAGATGAAGTCGCTGCAGAACTTCCACCGCGTGGAGCTCCAAACCGTGCGCGATGATGCCGAAGAGCCGATTCGGAATGCGGCGACGGCGGAGCTGCGGGCGCGGGTGGAGAAGGCGACGGCGGAAGGCAAACGGGTGATCGTCATCCCGTTGCTCATCAGCTACGGCGGCATCGAGAAGAGCATCCAGAAGCGTCTCGATGGACTGAAGTACGAGATGCCGACGCAGGGCCTGTTGCCCGATCCGCGCATCGCGAATTGGGTGCGCAGCATGGCCGGCGAGGCCGCGGGGCGGTGATGGAAACCACGACCTGCGGCGCGATGCATCAGGCGAAGGCGTACCTCGTCGCCAACGACTGCATGCTCTCGACAGCCGGCGGCCAGTTGCTCGACCGCATCCTCGCCAACGCCTCGCGCTTCACGCTCGAGGACGTGGCCGGAAGCGATGCGGACCTCATGGTGCGGGAGAGCGCACTCTGTCTGCTCGAGTTTCTCTGTGAGATCGGGATCCTCGAGGAACGCGACGGCCGCTTCGTCCGCGCGTCGCTCGATGCCCGAGCCGGAACCGTGTCGTGTGTCGTCTGTCGCAGCGAGTGGCCGGTCGGGCCGGGAGCGCTCACCGCATTCCCGCGCTCGATCTGCCTGGCGCCGAGTTTTCTGGTGGTGATGCAGTCGTTGACGGTGGTGGGAATCTGCCCCGCGTGTCGGGTCATCTAGCCGGCACGGCCGGCTGCGTTGCCTGGCCAAGCCTTCACGATGCCTCGCGTTCTCGCGAGCCATCGCGTCTTTGAGTTGAGCAGTGCCGCGCCTGGAGCTACGGGTCCTTACCGTTTCTCCCCATCTCGGCTTCCGACGTCCCGCACCACGTCGGAGGCCGAGTCCGGAAAGGACTCGTAACTCGAAGCTCGGAAATGTCCAAAACGTGGGGACCGGCTTCAGCCGGTCCCAGAGCGGGCTGAAGCCCGCTCTCACGTTCGCTCCGATGGTACCGTTGCGCCGTGCGTCGCATCCTCCTCCTGCTCACACTCACCCTTCCCGCCACCGCCCAACCAGTCCGCCTGCCGACCGGCGTGTTTCTCGATCCCGCCGCGCCGGCGCAACGCGTCGGGAGCATGCCCATCGCCGCGGCGCTCGATCCGAAAGGCGAACGCGTCGCGCTCCTCCTTTCCGGATGGCGCGAGCAGGGCGTGCAGATCGTCGATGCGAAATCGGGCGCGCTTCTGCAGACGCTCGAGCAACCCGCCGCCTTCGCCGGCATCGCCTTCGCCCCGGACGGCAATTCGCTCTGGGCCTCGGGTGGCAATGAAGACGCCGTCTATCGCTACGACTGGAATGATGGCGCGGCGTCGAATGCGCAGCGCATCGAGCTGGCGAAGAAGGAGAATGAGAAGGAGGCCGGCAAGCACTATCCCGCAGGCCTCGCGCTCTCGCCGGACGGCAAGCGTTTGTACGTCGCCGAGAATCTGAGCGACACGGTCGCCGTCGTCGACACCGCATCGGGCGCAGTCCTGCAACGCGTGCGTACCGATCGCTATCCGTATGCGGTCGTCGCCGGCGCGAACGGCGCGGTGTACGTGTCGTCTTGGGGCGATGAGACGGTCGTCGAATTCCGCGCCGTCGATGCCGGCCTGCAACGCCGTCGCCGCATCAAAGTCGGACGCCATCCGTCATCGATGCTGCTGCACGGCGAACGGCTCTACGTCACGTGCGCATCGATCGATGAGGTTGTTGCAATCGACGTGAAGCGTGCGTTCGTCGCGAAACGCATCCGCATGCGCGTCGTGGACGGCACGACACCGAACGCGCTCGCGATCTCGAACGACGGTACGCGGCTCTTCGCCGCCGAAGCGGATGCGAACGCCGTTGCCGTCATCGACCTGAAGACGCACCAGATCCTCGGCCGCATTCCGACCGAGTGGTATCCGACCGCGCTCGCCTTCGCGAACGGCAAACTGCTCGTAGTCACTGGCAAGGGCAATGGCACCGCGCCGAATCCGCAGCGCGCACAGCCGAACGAGAAGGAGCCGGAGCATTCGACGCAATACACGCTCGGTCAGCTCAACGGCTCCGTGATGCTCGTCGATCCGACGCCGACGGACGAGCTCACGCAACGCGTGATGACGGCGAACCACTGGGACGGCAAGCGCGAGCCGTTTCGCTATCCGGCGTTCCAGCACGTGATCTACGTCATCAAGGAAAACCGCACGTACGACCAGATGCTCGGCGATCTGCCGCAAGGCGATGGCGATGCGTCGCTCACGTACTTTCCGCGCGCGGTCTCGCCGAATCATCATGCGCTCGCGGAACGCTTCGGCGTGTTCGACCGCTTTTTCGTGAATGCCGAGGTGAGTGCGCAGGGGCATAACTGGTCGACGGCGGCTTATACGACCGATTACACGGAGAAGACCACGCCGTCGCACTACTCCGATCGCGGCCGGACGTACGACTACGAAGGCGCAAATCGCGGCGTGGCGGTCGACGACGATGATGACGTCGCCGCGCCGGCGCACGGCTACTTGTGGGATCTCGCGGCGCGCAAGGGGCTCACGCTGCGCAACTACGGCGAGTTCGTCGACGAGCATTCCGTCGGCGTGCGCCGCGCATTGCGCAAGACGACGAATCCCGACTTCCCGCCGTACGACCTCGACATCCCGGACCAGAAACGTGCGGACGTCTGGATCGCCGACCTCGAGGG
Organism: Acidobacteriota bacterium; assembly: GCA_019242175.1. Classification (GTDB taxonomy): domain Bacteria; phylum Acidobacteriota; class Thermoanaerobaculia; order Gp7-AA8; family Gp7-AA8; genus JAFAVZ01. The sequence continues at coordinate 4,515 of JAFAVZ010000084.1, read as the reverse complement.
ATTCACGCGCGCGAATGCGATGCCGGCGTTGCAGATCGTGCGATTGCCGAACGATCACACCGCCGGCGGCGCGCCGGACAAGCCGACGCCGAAAGCTTACGTCGCGGATAACGATCTCGCCCTCGGCCGCATCGTCGCCGCGCTTTCGCGCTCGCCGTTCTGGAAAGACACCGTGATGTTCGTCCTCGAAGACGACGCGCAGAACGGGCCCGATCACGTCGACTCGCATCGTTCGCCGCTGCTCGTGATCTCTCCGTACAACCGCGCTGGCGTCGTGCATCGATTCGCGAACACCACGGACGTGCTCGCGACCATCGAAGAAATCCTCGGCCTCGGATCGCTCACGCATTTCGACCGCTTCGGACGTCCGTTGCGCGAGGTGTTCGCGCAGGAGGCGGACCTCGCGCCGTATGACGCATTGCGTCCGGAGATCGACCTCGACGAGCGTAATCCGGCCGAGACGCAGGCAGCAAAGGAGACGGCGAAGATCGATCTCCGCCGCGACGCCGCGGACGAGGATCGGTTCAATCGCATCCTCTGGGCGATGCTCAAAGGCGACGCGCCGTATCCGGGCGCGGTCCGCGCGCCACTGGATGGGCGTCTGCCGTAGCCGGCACGGCCGGCGGCGCTTGTTGGCCGAGCCTTTGCCGGCTCAGTGCTTTCGCCGACCTCCTCGAATACTATTCGCCCGCCTTGCGCCGCTTCCTCCCCATCTGGTTCCTCCTCGCCGCCGTTGCGCTCCTCATCGACCTGGGCGGCTATCCGCTGCTCGATGCGGATGAAGGTCGGAATGCCGAGGTGGGGCGGGAGATGGCGGAGACGAACGATTACGTGATGCCGCGGATCGACGGCATGCCGTATCTCGACAAGCCGATCGTCTACTTCGCGGCGGAAGCGGCGGCGATGGAAGTGCTCGGGCCGACGGAGATGGCGGCGCGGCTGCCGGCGTGGTTCTTCACGATCGCGACCGCGGCGCTCGTCGGTTGGTTCGCGCGGCGGGTGTGGGGCGGCGATGCGGGTTGGATCGCGGCGATTGCATTGCTGTCGATGCCGCTGACCCTCGCGTTCGCGCGCACGGTGATCTTCGACAGCGCGCTCGCGTTCTTCATCGTCGCGGCATTCATCGGCTTCTGGTTCGCCGTCGAAGAGCCGGCTCTGCGCTGGCGCGTGCTGGCGTGGGCGGCGATGGCGATGGGCGTCTTGACGAAAGGCCCGGTGGCGATCGCGTTGCCGCTGTTCGTCGCCATTCCTTATGCGCTCTACCGCAAGCGCTTCACGAAGCTCTGGTCACTCACCGGACTCGCCGCGTTCGCGCTGATCATCGCGCCGTGGGTTTGGGCCGTGTCGCAGGTCGTGCCCGGATTTTTAAAGTACGTGCTCGTGACCGAGACCGCCCAACGGATGGCCACCGGCGCGCTGAAACGCACCGGCCCCGCGTGGTACTTCATCCCGTACCTCCTCGGCGGCGCGTTGCCGTGGGCGCTGGCGTTGGTCCGGGAGAAACGCGGCGAACGCGATCGCGTCACGCTCTATCTCCTCCTCTGGGTCGCGATCCCGTTCCTGTTCTTCTCGATCTCGCAGTCGAAACGGCCGCAGTACATCCTGCCGCTGATGCCCGCCATCGCGCTGCTCATCGCGCGGATGTGGCGCGGCGAACGGCGCGAGCTCGGCGCGCGCACCGCCGGCATCGCCATGGCCATCCTCGGCGCCATCATGCTCGTCGCGCCGTTCTTCTTCCACCGCACGAAGATGAAGCCGGAAGTCGCGGCGGTCGCGGACGAAACCGCGTACGCGCTCGGCGCTTGCTTGCTCATCGGCGGAGGAGTCGCGACCGCGTTTGCGAAGCGTCGCGAGCTGACGATCGCCGCGCTCTCGTTCCCTATCCTCGCCGTCCCGATCGCGACGAATCCGTTTATGGACGGCCTCGCGCTGCGGCGCTCGACCGCGTCCCTGATCGCGCAGATCTCGCCGCGGCTGACGCCGCAGACGGAAATCGTCGGCGTCGAGGCTTACACCGGCTCGATGCAGTTCTATCTGCGCCGGCCGATCGTCGTCGCCACCGACGACGCCAGCGAGTTCACGTCCAACTACATCCTTCGCCATTACGCCAGCTTCGTCGGCGAACGCGTCCGGCCCACCGCCTGGCTGCGTGGAACGCTCGACCAGCCGAACCGGCTCTACATCGTTCGCAACGACGATCGCCCCAACCGCGCGTTGCTCGAAGGCCGCGGAATGGCACTCATCGGCGAAGGCGCACATTTCGTGGCTTACGAGCCGGCGCGGCCGGCTGCGCTTGCTGGCCAAGCCTCCACCACGCCTGGCGTGCCTACCGGCATCACTCGAGAACGGTGACATCTGACGATGTCTTTTTGGAAGCCGCATAGAATGGCGCGCTGACATGTGCGGCATCTATGGAATGGTCTCCGAGAGCGGCGTCGCTCTCGATCACCCCGAAGTTCTCGACTTCATGGGCGAGGCCCTGCGCCATCGCGGTCCCGACGGCCGCGCCGTGCTGACCCATCCGAACGCGGTGATCGGCACCGAACGGCTGCGCATCATCGACCTCCACGAACGCGCCGACCAGCCGTTCACCGCTCCCGGATCGCACGTGTGGCTGGAGGCGAACGGCGAGATCTACAACGCGCCGGAGATCCGGGCGAAGTACCCCGACTATCCGTTCCGTTCCCAGTCGGACGTCGAGTCGATCCTGCCGCTCTATCTCGAGCACGGCCCGCGCGCGGTCGCGATGCTCGACGGCATGTTCGGCCTCGCGATCTGGGACAACCGCACCAGCTCCCTGCTCCTCGCGCGCGACCGCGCCGGCGAGAAGCCGCTGTTCTATGCGCGCGTCGGGCACGAGCTGCTGTTTGCGTCCGAGCTGCAATGCCTGCTGCGCCATCCGTCCATCAGCAAGGAGCTGGACGACGAAGGCATCGCCGACTATCTCCGCAACGGCTACGTCTCCGAGCCGCGCACCATGTTCCGCGCAATCCGGCGCATCGAGGCCGGCACGTACGCCCGCTTCACCGAACGCGGACAGGAAGTCGTGCGCTACTGGGATCCGGGCGCGTTCGCCATCGAGAAACGCTCGCCGCGCGAGGCGATCGCCGAAACGCAACGGCTCGTGGAACGCGCGGTCGAGAAGCAGGTGATGTCCGACGTCCCGGTCGGCGTCTTCGTCAGCGGCGGTCTCGACTCGTCGATCCTCGCGACACTCGCCTCGAAGGTGATCGGCGTCGACAAGGTGCACACGTTCTCGGCGCAGTTCACCGAGGAGTCTTATGACGAGAGCGGCGATGCGGCGGTGCTCGCGCAACGGATGCGCACGCGCCACGTGCCGGTGCGCACGGACGAGACGACGCTGCTCGAAGCGCTGCAGCGCGTCACGACCGGCGTCGGCGAGCCGCTGGCCGACCCAGCCATCCTGCCGACGTTCCTCCTCGCGCGCACCGCGCGCCAGCACGTGAAGGTGATCCTCAGCGGGGAAGGCGCCGACGAGCTGTTCGGCGGCTATCCGACCTACATCGGCCACAAGGTCGCGCCGATCTACGACGCGTTGCCGTCGTTCGCCCGCGCCGCGTTGCGCAAGGCCGTGCAGAGCGTGCCCGCGAGCGGGAAGAAGGTCACGTTCGAGTTCCTGCTGAAGAAGTTCGTCTCCGATGCGGAAAAGCCGTGGCTCGAACGACACATGGCCTGGTTTGGCACCGGCCTGCCGTCGGACGTCGCGGCGCGTTCGCTGCCGCCGGCCAACTACGACAGCGCGCGCGACGCGCTGACCGGCGCGATGCTCGTCGACTACCGCGGCTACCTCCGCGACAACCTCCTGGTCAAAGTCGACCGCGGCACGATGCTCTCCTCCGTCGAGGCGCGCGCGCCGTATCTCGATCGCGACGTGACCGCGTTCGCGCTGTCGTTGCCCGCCGATCTGCGCGTGCGCTATCTCGAGACGAAGTGGGTGCTGAAGAAGGCGGCGGAGAAGTGGCTGCCGAAGGATGTGATCTACCGCCGCAAACGCGGGCTCTCCGTGCCGATCGCGTCGTGGATCAATCACGGCCTGCGCGGGGAAGTCGATCGCCTGCTCGCGCCGGCGCGCGTCCAACGCGACGGCATCCTCGACCCGCGCGTCGTCTCCCGGCTGCTCGAGGAGCACCGCTCCGGCCGCGCAAATCATGCGAAGCCGCTCTGGACGCTGATCATGCTGCAGTACTGGCTGGAGCGCTGGACGCGTTAGATGCCCGCAACGTGGGGACGGGCTTCAGCCCGTCCCAGACCGGGCTGAAGCCCGGTCCCACGTTCCATTCGCGGCGTGCAGTTTCTGCGTCGCATCCGCGTCGTAGCCGCACACGCAGAGCCGGACGAGAGTCCCGAGCTCGGCGACCTCGAACGGCTTACGCAGCACGCCGGCCACGATGTTCGCATCCACCTGCTTGAACTTCTGATCGGCGTACGCGGTGATCACGAGGACGACCGGCTTCGTATGCGGCGGATGCTGACGGAGCCAGTCGATGACGCCGA
>JAFAVZ010000176.1 GCA_019242175.1 Acidobacteriota bacterium | reverse complement strand
GCAACATCCCGGCCTGTCCGGTATCCATCCGCTGCGCGACGCGCGCGATGCGTTCGCGGCGCGCATCCTCCTCCCCGGCGCCGCGGAACGGACGCTCGACGTGCAGTACTACATCTGGCATCGCGACCTCTCCGGCACGTTGCTCTTCAAGGCGCTGCACGACGCGGCGCAACGCGGCGTCCGCGTGCGGCTGCTGCTCGACGACAACAACACCTCCGGCCTCGACGACATCCTCGCCGCGCTCGACGCGCATCCGCAGATCGAAGTGCGGCTTTTCAACCCGTTCGCGATGCGCCATCTGCGGCCGCTCGCGTACGTCACCGACTTTCCGCGTCTCAACCGGCGGATGCACAACAAGTCGTTCACGGCCGACAACCAGGCGACGGTCGTCGGCGGACGCAACGTCGGCGACGAATACTTCGGCGCGACCGACGGCGTGCTCTTCTCCGACGTCGACGTGCTCGCCGTCGGGCCGGTTGTCCAACAAACCTCCACCGAGTTCGATCGCTACTGGAACAGCTCCTCGGCCTACCCGGTCGGTCGCCTGCTGCCGCCCGCCAAACGCGAGACCCTCACCGAGATCAAAGCCTCGGCGCAACGCATCGAACGCGATCCGGCCGCGATCGCGTACATGAACGCGATCCGCAACTCGGCGTTCGTGCAGCAGCTGATCGCACAGACGCTTCCGTTGGAATGGGCACCAACACGCGTCGTCGCCGACGATCCCGCGAAAGCCCTCGGCAAGGCGTCGCCCGATGCGATGCTCGTCGCGAAGATCCGGGCGATCTTCGGCGCGCCGACGAAGAGCATCGACCTCGTGTCGCCGTATTTCGTCCCGGGGGAGGAAGGCACGGCGATGTTTCACGAGTGGCGGCAGCACGGCGTGCGCGTGCGCATCCTGACGAACTCGCTCGAGGCGACGGACGTCGCGGCGGTGCACGCCGGCTACGCGAAACGGCGCGAGGCGCTCTTGCGCGACGGCGTGCAGCTCTACGAATTGCGCCGCGCGGCGGAGCAAGGCGGAGGCGGCGGCAGCGCAGGCATCTTCGGCAGCAGCGCGGCGAGCCTGCATGCGAAGAGCTTCGCCGTCGACGGCGCGCGCATCTTCGTCGGCTCGTTCAACTTCGATCCTCGCTCGAGCGCGCTCAACACCGAAATGGGCTTCATCATCGACAGCCCGGCGCTCGCCCACATCCTGCAGCAGGCGCTCGACGAGGAGGTCCCGCGACGCGCATACGAGGTGCAGCTCGTCGACGGCCAGCTCGTTTGGATCGAGCGCAACGGCAATGTCGTGCGTCGACTGGACAAGGAGCCGCACGCCGGCTTCTGGCGCAACGCGTGGGTCGGGCTTCTGGCGAAATTGCCGATCGAGTGGCTGTTGTGATCAGCGCTTCAGACGCGCGTTCGCGTTCGCTTCACCTTCGGGGAAGAAGACGACCTTCAGCGCCTCGTGCCGTTCGAAGCGGCCCATGCCGGTGTGGAAGTCCTGCAGCGAGTCGTACGTCGCCTGCACGATCCACTCGACGTCGAGGCCGGAGCGGAGCAGCGACAGCATGCGCTGCCACGTCGAATACATGCGTCGGCCGATGATGCCCTGCAGCGTCACGCCTTTGAAGATGACGTTGCGCGTGTAGTTGTCGATCGTCAGCGAGTGGCCGGCGGGCAACCCGAGGAGGGAGAGGAGGCCGCCCATGCGGACGATGTCGAGGCCGAGGTTGATGGCCGCGGGGGCGCCGGACATTTCAAGGACGACGTCGACGCCGACGCCGTCGGTGATCGCATCGACCGCGCGTTTCACATCCTCGCGGCTCATCGACTTCACGTTGAACGTGTGCAGGTTCGTGAACGAACGGCCCGCCGCCCAACGGCGCGCCGTCTCCAGCGCGTGGTCGCTGACGTCCGTCACGACGACGGTCGAGGCGCCGCTGTGCTCCGCGATCGCCGCGGCCATCGCGCCGATCGGGCCGAAGCCGGTGATCGCCACCGACTTGCCCGCGAGATCGACGATCTGCGTCGCGTGCACGGCGTTGCCGAGGGCGTCGAGGAAGGCGCCGACGCGGAGGGGGACGTAGGGGCCGAGCTTGATCACGTTCGAAGCCGGCACCTTCACGAGCTCGGCGAACGCGCCGTCCTCGTGCAGGCCGTAGATCTTCGTCCGGATGCAGATGTGGCCGTTGCCGGAACGGCATTGCGGACACTCGCCGCAGATGATGTGCATCTCCGCGGAGACGTAGTCGCCGACGTGCAGCTCGCCTTCGAAACCGCGCTGCGCACGCTCGCCGATCGCCTCGACGAAGCCGCAGAACTCGTGGCCGTAGATGCGCGGCGGCACGACCGAGTCGCGGATCGACGGGTCGTATTTGTAGATGTGTTTGTCGGTGCCGCAGATCGCCGCGGCGGCCACGCGGATCAGGACGTCGTCCGGGCCGGGTTTCGGGACGGGACGGTCCCCGATCTCGGTGCCCTGCATACCTTCGAGAGGGGCGGATTTAATGACGGCTTCCATCGGCGGGCGCGGAATTTATCACAGCGCATGCTGCGCGGGATGACGCCGCAGATGGCGGCGGACGGAACGGAAAAATGCGTCGACGAAAAAGTCGATGCCGGTCGGCGGCGGCTGCTCGATCGATACGCGCCGCGCGGTGTGCGGCAGCTCGGAAACGAACTGATGAATGGCCCACGTCAAACCGTCGGCGTCGCGGATGAACAAATCCTTGTGCAGCCCTTCGCGCACGATCTCGATGCGTTTCGTGGCCGGGCAGGCGTCGTAGAGGCGCTGCGCCATCCACGACGGGCAGGTCTCGTCGTTCTCGCCGTGGATCAGCAGCAACGGCACTTCGAGCTTGCGCAAGACGCTCAACGTGTCGAAGAAGTCGCCCGTGACGAGATGCAACGGGATGCGCGGAAACGTGAAGCGGGCGAGGTCGGGCAGGTTCGTGAACGTCGACTGGAGAACGAGCGCGTCGAACGGATGGCGCGTGATGACCTGCGCCGCGACAGCGCCGCCCAGCGAATAGCCGTAGAGCACGGACGGCAGATGTTTGGGACGGATGCGATCGTGGAAGCGGGCGGCGGTGATGCCGTCCGAAGTGATGCCGGTGAACGACGGGTGTCCGGTCGACTTGCCGAAGCCGCGATAGTCGAACAGCAGGACATTGAATCCCGAGCTCAAGAGGTGAGGGATGACGTCGGCGTTCGTCGTCAGGTTGCCGGTGTTGCCGTGGCAGAAGACGGCGGAGGCGATCGGCCGCTCGGCGCGGCAATACCACCCGTAGAGCATTTCTCCATCCGGCGTCTCGAACCACTCCTCGGACACCCGGTCGCGGGGGATGCCGTAGTCGTCCGGATTCCAGGTCAGCAGCGGATCGGGCGAGGGACAGAAAAGTTGATGGTGACGGAAGACGCGGCGGGCGACGTCGAGCGCGAGGATCGTGGCGACGCCGACGAGCGCCGGCGTGGCGGCCATCTCCAGCCATTTCCCGAGCCCTTCGCGGCGATGCTTCATGGATCGATGTTGCTCCCGCCTTTCGCCCAGAGCAATTCCTCTGCCGTGCTATGTTGCGGATCCGTGGCACGTTTCGTCGAGAGCCGGGTGCGCGTGCGCTACAAGGAGACCGACCAGATGGGCATCGCCCATCACTCCAACTACGTGGTGTGGTTCGAGATCGGCCGGACGGACCTCTGCCGCGCGAGCGGAATCCCCTACACCGAGATCGAACGGCGGGGACGGATTCTCGTCGTCGTAGAGATCGGATGCCGCTACCTGCTGCCCTTCCGTTATGACGACGAGGTGGTGATCCGCACCAGCGCGTCGCAGGCCGCCAGCCGGCTGATGCGCTTCGAATACGAGCTGGTGGACGCCGAGGGCACCGTGCATGCGACCGGTTTCAGCCGCCACGTTTGGCTGGATCGGGAAACGCGGAAGCCGGTGATCGCGGATACCGACGTCCTCGCCGCCTTCGCGGATTGGATGCGGTGAGCGGGCGTCCCGCCCGCGGGCCGCGGCACGTCCCGTGCCGCGGCTTCGCACGGAACATGGAGCCTCCCGTGCCGCGGCTTCGCACGGAACATGGAGCGGCGTGTGCCGCGGCTTCGCACGGAACGCGGTACGTCCCATGCCGCGGCTTCGCACGGAACATGGAGCCTCCCGTGCCGCGGCTTCGCACGGAACGCGGTACGTCCTGTGCCGCCGCTTCGCACGGAACGCGGTACGTCCTGTGCCGCGGCTTCGCACGGAACATGGAGCGGCGTGTGCCGCGGCTTCGCACGGAAGGCGGTACGTCCCGTGCCGCGGCTTCTCACGAAACGTGGTACGTCCTGTGCCGCGGCTCCGCACGGAACGTGGAGCGGCCGGGCGAGACGCCCGTCCGCCTGCGGGCGAGGACGCCCGCTCACCATCGCCCTCCTACAGCTTCGAGAACGCGCCCTTCAGGTACTCCTCCGGATTTGCCGAGAACGCCTTGCGGTGCTCCTCGTTGGAGAAGTAGTAGTAGCGGTTCTTGAACTCGAAACGGGGCGTGTCGGCGCGGATGGAGATCTTGCTGCCGTCGACCGCATCCATGGCGATGGCCGGCGCGAACGGCAACTGCCCGCGCACTTCCTCATCCTTTTCCGTGATCGGCGCCGCCTCTGCCGCGAGGGCCGGATTCTTCGGCTTCGGCAACGGCGCTTCGTCGCCGAGGACGGGGGGCGGATCGAGGACGGCCGGGCGATGATCGGTGGAGTCGATCGTGCGCATCTCCTGCGCGCTCGCCGTCTGCTGCGACGGCTGCCGGCTGCACGCGACGCTGGCCAGAAGAAGGAGGAGGAGCGGAAGACGAGACTTCATTCGTGCAGCCCTGGTGCAGGCGTTGTGCCGCTGTCGCGTTCGATGGGTTGGATTGGTGCGAAAGGGGGGACTCGAACCCCCATGGTCTTGCAACCACTAGCTCCTGAGACTAGCGCGTCTACCAGTTCCGCCACTTTCGCAATGAGGAAAACTTCGGTGGGGTGGCGATTCTAAATGCTGTCGTAGGAATGTCAATCGCCTGAGTGATATTCCTTTGTGCAGATGCCCCGAAACGACTATCCTCCGGCGAGCGACCGAGATCCATCGATGTCCGTTCCGCCGCCTGAAGCCGCTCCCGAATTGATCCTCCGCCCGCAAGCCGTCCCTCCTCCCAAGGAAGACGTCGCGAACGAGATCTGGAACCTTCCCAACTCGCTCACCCTCTTCCGCATCTTCCTCGTCCCCTTCCTCGTCGTCGTTCTCCTCACGAAGTTCTCCGGCCGCGAATACGCCGGCCTGGGCATCTTCCTCCTCGCTGCGATCACCGACTTTCTCGACGGTTACTTCGCCCGGCGCATGAAGAAGATCACCCGTCTCGGCGCCCTGCTCGATCCGATCGCCGACAAGCTGCTGATGTCGGCCGCATTCATCTCTCTCGTCGAGCTCGGCCTGGCGCGGGCCTGGATCATCGTGATCATCATCGGCCGCGAGTTCGCCGTCTCCGGCTTGCGCTCCATCGCCGCGCAGCAGGGCGTCACGATCGCCGCGTCACCATTGGGCAAAGGCAAGACCGTCTCGCAGGTGATCGCGATCTCGCTCCTGATCCTCGGCTACGAGCTGGGCGACGTGATCCCGGTCCTCGGCGAAGTCGCGCTCTGGATCGTGATGGTGTTCGCGCTCGCGTCCGGCGTCGACTACTTCTTCAAGTTCGCGCGCGCCGTGCTGCGGCCGGATCACAGCAGCAGCCGGTAGACGTCGTTCTTGCGCATGCCGAGCTTCTCGGCGATCACCTTCACCGCGTCATTGCGTCGCATCCCCTCGGCGCGCAGGCGCTCGAATTCTTCGCGCACGAGCTCCGGTGCGACTTCCACCGCTTCGCGAGCGGGCGCGCCGAGGACGATCGTGACTTCGCCTTTGATCGAGCCGCGTTCGCGCAACACTGCGAGCACCTCGGAGATCGAGCCGCGCAGGATCTCCTCGTGCATCTTCGTCATCTCCCGCGCGACGCAGACTTCGGCGTCGCCGAGGATTTCCTGCGCGTCGGCAAGGGATTCGAGGAGGCGCTCCGGCGACTCGTAGACGATCGCGGTGTGGCCGAGCTCCGCGATGCGCCGATACGTCTCGAGCCGTTCGCCGTGGCGATGCGGGGTGAAGCCGAGGAAGGTGAAGGGGAGCGGCGGGATGCCGCTCGCGGCGAGG
>JAFAVZ010000656.1 GCA_019242175.1 Acidobacteriota bacterium | reverse complement strand
CTGGTTACTAGTTGCTGGTTACTAGTTGCTGGTTACTAGTTGCTGGTTACTAGTTGCTGGTTACTAGTTGCTGGTTACTAGTTGCTGGTTACTAGTTTTTGGTTGCTGGTTGCTGGTTGCTCGCAAAGCGTCGTGAAGGCTTGGCCGACCCACGCCGCCGGCCGTGCCGGCCGGCTAGTCGTCGATCGTGTCGCCGGCGACGACGAGGCCGTCGACGATCTTGATGCGGCGGTGGGTGCGGGCGGCGATCGTCGGATCGTGCGTGACGAGGACGATCGTCTGGCCGTTCGCAGCCAGCTCTTCGAAGATGCGGATGATGTCCGCGCCGGTCTTCGTGTCGAGGTTGCCGGTGGGCTCGTCGGCGAGGATGAGCGACGGCTCGTTGACCAGCGCGCGGGCGATGGCGACGCGTTGACGCTGGCCGCCGGAGAGCTCGTTCGGACGATGCTTCGCCCGGTTGTCCAATCCGACGCGCTTCAGCGCCTCCAACGCGCGCTCGCGCCGCTCGTCGCGGCCGACGCCGGCGTAGAGCAAAGGCAGCTCGACGTTCTTCCAGATCGTCGCGCGCGGCAGGAGGTTGAACGTCTGGAAGACGAAGCCGAGCTTGCGGTTGCGGATGCGCGCGAGGTCGCGGGACGACATCTCGGCGACGTCTTCGCCATCGAGCCAGTAACGGCCGGTGCTGGGCGAGTCGAGGCAGCCGAGGATGTGCATCAGCGTCGACTTGCCCGAGCCGGAAGGGCCGATGATGGAGGCGAACTCGCCTGCCGCGATCGAGAGATCGATGCCGCGCAAAGCCTGCACCGCGTTCTCGCCGGAGTCGTACGTCTTCGCAACCTCTTCGAGCTGGATGAGAGCTTTCGCGGTCGCGGGCTCGGGGTATTTCGTTTCGAACTTGAGCACGGCACTCATGGATGGCTCCTCGCTACGCTCGTCGCAGTTACTGGTTGCTGGTTGCTGGTTACTCGAGCCTTTGCGTCTCTACCAGCAACTAGTAACCAGCAACTAGTAACCAGCAACTAGTAACCAGCAACTAGTAACCAGCAGCTAGCAACCAGCAACTCGTCATCATCAGTCGTCGTTGTCTTCCTTCTTGTCCGCGGGCAGGGTCGGATCCTCGAGCGCCAGCTCTTCGCCGGCTTTGAGGCCGCTCACGATCTGCACGCGGGCGTTGTCGGCGAGGCCGGTGACGACGGTGCGTTTCTCGAAGAACTGCTTCCAGCTCTCCTTCGCATCCTTCTTCTCCTTCTTCGCCGCCTCGGCAGCCTTGGGATCGAACGGCTTCTTCACGAAGACGATCTCCGCGCCATCGCGCTGGAAGACGGACTCGATGGGGACGGTCAACACCTTGTCTTTCCGCTCGCCGCTGACTTCGATGTTCGCGGTCATGCCCGACCGGAGCTCGCGACCCTGGGCGTCGAGACGGATCTCGACGTCGAAGACGCGGACCTTGTCGTCCATGCGCACGGCCGGGGCGATGCGGGCGATGCGGCCGGCGAAAGCGACTTTCGGGTAGGCGTCGAGCGTGATCTTCACCGGCATGTCGACGTGGATCTTGCCGATGTCGACTTCGTTGACGCCGGCCTTGACGATCATCGAGGAGACGTCGGCGACGGTGAAGAGCACGGTGCCGGCGTTGAAGGAGGAGACGCCGCTGGTGATGGACTCGCCGATCTCGACGTTCTTCGTCAGGACGACGCCGCTCATCGGCGCGGTGACGTTCGAGCCCTGGAAGCTCGACGGCGACTGGTTGATGGGGATGCCGCTCTTCTCGACGAGACCGTACTTCTCGCTCGCCTTCTCCAGGTCCTGCCGCGCGGAGAGGTACTCGGTCTCGCTGTCGCGGTTCTGCTTCGTGGCCAGGAGGCCCTGCAGGTAGAGCGAGTGGTCGGCGTCGAAGTTCTTCTTCGCCTGGTCGTAGCGGATCTGCGCGGCGCTCAGCTCGTTCTTGGTGTCCGCGAGCGACTGGGCCTGGTTGAGGTCGGGCTCGATGCGGGCCAGGATGTCGCCGCGCTTCACGTTGTCGCCGTCACGGTGGAGGATCTCCGTGACTTTGCCGGAGACGGCCGATTTGACGTCGACCTTCACCTCCGCCTGCACGGTCCCGACCTCGGTGACTTTCACCTGGATGTCGGCCACCTCGGCCTTGCCGACCTTGACCGGCAGCTTCGGCTCTTCCTGCTTGTTCCCCTTCGCCTTCATCGCGACGAGGGCCACGACGATGACGACGGCGATGATGCTGAAGATGGCGTATTTGCGCTTCCGCTTCGTGCTCATGACTTCCCCCCGATTCGTTGCAGCTTTATTCGCAGGGAAGAACGTTTAGTTGCAGCGGAAGGTTAATTTGTTACAGGTAGGGGGCCGGCTTGCGCCGGCCCGCTGCAGGGGTTCAGAGCGACTTCAATTGCTCCGCCGGATACGTGCGCGCATCGACTTTCGGATGCGCCTGCTCGATCTTCCCGTCCTCGCCGATCACGTAGGCGATGCGGCGCGCGTACTCGTCTTTCTCGCTCTCCGCCGCGCCGTACGCGAGGCCGATCTTGCGGTCGGTGTCGCACAGCAGCGGAAAGGTGAACCCGAACTTCTCGGCGAAGGCGGCGTTCTCCGCCTGCGTGTCGAAGCTCACGCCGAGGATTTGGGCGTTCTTGTTTTTGTATTCGGCGTTGAGGTCGCGGAAGGAGCAACCTTCCGCCGTGCAGCCGGGCGTATCGGCCTTCGGATAGAACCAGAGGACGACCCGCTTGCCGCGCAGATCGCTCAGCTTGACGTGGTTGCCGTGGTGGTCGAGGACGTCGAAGTCAGGGGCCTGGTCTCCAACCTGGAGCATGGTGGGTTCTCCTCCTAATGCGAGCTTCGTGACGTAACGCAGTTTTCCGCTCAGCGACATGGCCGCATATTGTATGTCCCATGCCTTCACCGCTGGTGATCGAAGCGTCCGGCCTCCTGCCGCCCGGCGACGCGCTCGACGTCGCTTGCGGCACCGGCCGCCACACGCACTATCTACGCGCCCTCGGCTGGCGCGTCACCGCCGTGGACATCGCGTCGACGGTGCCCAACGTGCTGCTCCTCGACCTCGAACGTACCCCGCTCCCCTTCCCCGCCGAGTCGTTCGATCTCGTGGTGATGACGCTCTACCTGCAACGCTCGCTCTGGCCCACCGTGCGCAAACTCCTACGCCCCTCCGGCCTGCTCGCAACTTCGGCCAAACTCACCGGCCGCTTCGCCGCCCACCCCCACGAGCTCCGCGACGCCTTTAGCGACTTCGCGGTGCTGCGCTATCGCGAAGCGGACGGCCTCGCGGAACTGTTGGCGAGGAAGGAGTAAAAATGTAGGGCCGGCTCTCCAGCCGGCCCAGCATCAATATTGGGCCGGCTGGAGAGCCGGCCCTACATTTTTCGTCCTTCGATCCATTCGCGCCAGAGCCACCGGTAGTCTTCGGGCGTAGCGGTCAGGCGGCGCCGTACGGGGTTCTGCGCGACGTACTCGCACTTCTGGCGCAACGACTCGTCGCGGCGGATTTCGTGATCGAAAGACTCGTGCTGCCACACGGGCCCGCGACGTCCCAGTAGACGGTTGACCGTTCGCGCGGACGCGCCCTTCAGCCCTTTCAGAATGTCCGCAAGACCGTATTCCTCGCCATGCGAGGAGGGCAACGGCGTCAGAACGATGTGCACGTGATCGGGCATGACCACAGCGGCGTGCAGATCCATCTTGCGGCCGCGATCGAAGAGGATGTGCTCTAGCACCGCAGATCTCGCAGCCGTTGGCAGAACCCAACGACCGAGCGTGACGAAGGTGACGAAGTAGGTCCGAAAGTTCGACTGAAAATGCGGGAGGTGGCGCAGGTACGCTCGCACGCCACCGAGGCTACCTCGGAACGAGGGAAAAACGTAGGGCCGGCTCTCCAGCCGGCCCAATATTGATGCTGGGCCGGCTGGAGAGCCGGCCCTACATTTTTCTCATTCCCCCGGCAGCGTCTCCAGATCCCCCGCCACCACCAGGTGCAGTTTGGACGGGACGAGGTGTTGTTTGATCGCGGCGTCCACCTGCGCCTTCGTCACGCGGCGCATCCGGGACGGGAACTCGTCGAGGTACGGAGGGCCGTAATTGAACTTCTCCGCCGTCACGAGAGCGTTGGCCACGCCGGCGTTGGTGCCGAGGCCGACCTGGTAGTTGCCGGCGAAGAAGTTCTTCTGGATCTCGACCTCTTCGTCGGTGATCCCTTCCCGCGCAAACTTCTCGGTCTCCTCGCGTGTCGACTTCAGCGCCTTCGCCAGATTCTGCGGCGCCACGTTCACGTTGATGGCGAACACGCCGTCGAGCGCGTCGCTCATCTGGTAGCGCGACCCGAGGTTGTACGAAAGTCCCTCGGTATCGCGGACGCGTTTGCCGAGGCGGGATGAGAGCGAGTTCTGGCCGAGGGCGGCGTTGGCGATGAGGGCGGCTTCGTAGTCGGGATCGTTGCGGCGCAGGCCGCTCGCGGAGCCGAGCATGAGGTTCATGTTCGCCTTCCCCTTCATCGTCAGCGCCTCGCGCACCGGCTCGCCGCCGATCTGCACGCGCGGCGCCTCGAGGCGGAGCCGTTCGCCCTTCGGCATCGACGCGAGCGCCTTCTGCACGAGGGCGATGGCTCGCGCCGCGTCGACGTCGCCGACGATGCTGACGATCGTGTTCGCGCCGGTGAAGCGATTCTTGTGAAACGCGCGGAGATCGTCCGCGGTCGTGGCGTCGAGGTTCGCCAGCGTCGCATCCTTGCCGGCGACGCGGTACGGATGGCCGACCGGGTAGATGAGCTGCGTCAGCCGCTCGAACGCGCGCGCGGCGGTGTTCTCCGCGGTGCGCAACACGTCCGTCTTCATCTCCGACTTCGCCTTCCCCACTTCTTCGGCGCTGAACGCGGGATGCTCGAGCTCATCGGCGAGGACGTCGACGAGCAGCGGGAGATCGCGAGCCATGCCGTTGACGCCGAGCTGCGTCTCGAACGTGCCGGCGGTGTAGAAACGCGTCGCGCCGACGCCGTCCAGCAGCTCGCCGATCTGTTCCTTCGTTTTCGATGTCGTTCCGCGCGACAGCATCTTCGCCGTCAGCTGCGCGAGCGCGGGCTTCGACGGCGTCGCGGAGTCGCCGGCGAAGACGAGGCCGCGGATGGCGACGGTCGGCACGGCGTGGTTCTCGACGACGTCGACGATCACGCCATTCGGCAACACGCGACGCGTGGTGCGCGCGGCGAAGGATGAAGTCTTCGGCGACGGAGCAGGCGTCGCGGTGACGGCCGCCGCGGAAGAAGCGACTTTCGGAGCGGCGGGCGCCGGATTTTTCGGCGCGGGCGCCGCGGCCGCTCCAGGCACGAACCAGCCGACGGTCGCGTGCTCGGGCACGAGGTACGTCGCTGCGACGCGGTTCACATCCGCCGCCGTCACGGCTTTCATCGAGTCGAGGTAATCGAAGAACCACTTCCAGTTCGCCGATGCGACGGCCTCGCCGAGGTTGGACGCGAGGTTGTAGGTCCCATCGCGCTGGCGGATGATCGCCACTTCGATCTGCTGCTGCGCCCGTTTCAGCTCCGCATCGGTCACGCCTTCCTTCGCCACCTTCGCCAGCGCGGCCTTCAGCGCGTCCTCGACTTCCTGCGTCGACTTGCCCGGCGCGACGGTCGCCTCGAACAGGATCGGGAACGGATCGCGGAGCGTGAAGTTGTTCGCCGAAACGTCCGACGCGAGACCTTTCTCCACGAGCGCCTGGTAGAGCCGCGCGTTGACGCCTTCGCCGAGGATGTTGGCCAGGACGTCGAGGGGGATGAAGTCGCGGTCGAGCGCGCCGGGACGGATGTAGCCGATCTCGACGATGCTCACATTGCCCGGCCGCTTCACAATCGCGCGCCGTTCGCCTTCCTGCGGCGGCTCGACGGTGATCACCTGCGGGATCGGCGCGGTCGATTTCTTCAAGCCGCCGAACTCGCGGTCGAACATCTCCAGCGCCTTGTCCGCATCGAAATCCCCCACCAAAATCGCCTCGGAGTTGTTGGGGTAGAAGAAGTTCTTGTAATGCTCGCGCAGCTTCTCGGTCGAGACGCCTTCGATGTCCGACTTGTAGCCGATCGTGTCCCAGTGATACGGGTGGGCCTGGATGGCCGCGCCGACGACGGCCTTGAAGAGCGCCTGCGACGGGTTGTTCTCACCGATCTCGTATTCGTTGCGCACGACCGACATCTCCGGCTGGCGCTCGGAGTCGAGGATGAGCGCGCGACCGAGGCGGTCGGCTTCGATTTTCATCGCCAGCTCGAGCTTGTCCGCGGGCAACGTGGAGTAGCCGTTCATCCGGTCGTACCACGTCGTCATGTTCGTCGAGCCGTAGTCCGCGCCGGCCTCGTACAGCACTTCCTGAAACGTCTTGTGCCCGTTCGCCTTGCCGAAGTTCTCCGTCGACTTGTTGAAGATCATGTGCTCGAGGAGATGCGCGGAGCCGGTGTTGCCCGGCGCCTCATTCCGCGAGCCGACGTGGTAGACGACCATGAACGTGAAGACCGGGCTGGCGTGGTTCGGCACCAGCAGGATGGTCATGTCGTTCGACTTCAGCCGGTACTGGGTGATGCCGGCGTAGGTCTCGACTTTCTCGACGTTCGGCGGAAGCGCGGTCGCGGTGAGCGCGAGCAGCAGGAGAGCGGCGAAGGCGATGCGGCGCATGGCCGCACTCTAACGGCAGTCGCGCGCCGCATCGTCATCGTTCATCGTTCTTTTTCATCCACTCGAAGACCTGGTAGTGATCGCCATCCATGCCCAGGCGGCGATAAACCTCCTGCGCGGAGGTGTTGGTGCGGTCGACATAGAGGCGGATGCCGCGGATGTTCGCGTCGGCGTCGACGCGCGCGCGGATGAAGTCGTACAAGCCCGCGTAAACGCGCTTGCCGCGGAAGTCGGGGCGGACGTAAACGCTCTGAATCCACCACACCATGCCGTTGCGCCAGTCGCTCCACTCGGGCGTGATGAGCAGCGATGCGACGACGTCATCATCGACGGCCGCAACGTAGTAGCGCCCGAGCTTTTCGTCAGCGAAGACGGCGCGGACACCGCGATCGACGGTCGGGCCGTCGAGCTCGACGCCTTCCGTCTCGCGGGCCATTTGGTTTTGGAATCGGATGATCGCCGCGGCGTCGGCGAGAGTTGCCTCACGGAATCGGACTTCGGTCACGTGCTACGCTCCTTCGCGTTTGACGATAGCAGACCAGGACGCGCCGGCGCTCCGCACCGACTCGGCCGCCGTGCGCCGTGCTCTCGTGTTGATGACGGCCGCGGCCACGATGTTCGGCGCGATGGCCTTCACGGCGAAGCTGGCGTCGGCGCGGCTCTCCGGCCCACAGGTCGCATTCGTCCGCTTCGCGATCGGCCTCCTCCCTTGCCTCCTGCTTCCCCGCGCGCGTCGCGCGGCGACGACGTTCCAGCGCCTCGATCTCCTCTTCCTGCGCGGCTTCTTCGGCGGCCTCGCCGTGTTGCTGTACTTCATCGCGATCGAGCATTCGACGGTCGGCATCGCGACGCTGCTCAACTACACCGCTCCGATCTACAGCGGCCTCTTGTCGATGCTGTTCCTCGGCGAAGACATCAGCGCGAAGGTGCTCATCCCGATGCCGATCGCGCTCTTCGGCGTGTTCCTCGTCGTGCACGCGCACGCGGCGCCAGGTGAGTTGCTCGGCTTCGGGAAATGGGAGCTGATCGGCGCCTGCTCGGCGGTGGCTTCCGGCGCGGCGGTGACGGCGATGCGCGCGGCGCGCCGCGGCGAAAACTCCTGGTCGGTCTACGGCAGCTTCTGTTTCCTCGGCCTCCTCGTCACAGCGCCGCAGGGTCTCTGGACCTGGAAGAATCCGACGGCGAACGAGTGGGTGTCGTTGATCGCGACGTCGCTCTTCGCGATCGGCGCGCAGCTGACGATGACGTTCACGCTGCGTTGGGTGGATGCAATGACGGTCGGCGTCATCTCCCAACTCGCCGTCCTCATCTCCATGGTCCTCGGCGCAGCCTTCATCGGCGAGACGATCACGTTCCCCGCAGCCGTCGGCAGCGCGCTGACGATCGGCGGCGTGATCGGCGTGGTGTACGTGACATCGCTGACGAAGAAGACGGCGCCAGCGGTGGAAGTGGCGCCGGAGAGCTGAATGTAGGGGCGGGCTTCAGCCCGTCCGGCGGTGGAAGTGGCGCAGAGAAGCTGAGCACGAGTGTCATTCTGAGCCGCACAGACGGCGAAGAATCTCCTGACACGGGCGCTCATCGCTTGCATCAGGAGATCCTTCACCGTCTTCGCAGTTCAGGATGACAGGGTCGGCTCCGCGCCCGGCGCGCGCAGCACCATCGTCATCACCGCCACGAAGCCGACGAAGATCGCGATGAGCAGAAGGAAGTGCTCGGCGCGGAAAAAGACGCAGAGCGCGGTGAACGGCAGGCCGAACGCGATCGTCGCGCCCCACGAGATGCGCATCGAACAGAAGCCGGCGAGGAGAGCACAGACGATGGCGATCCCGATCGATTCGCCATCGAGATCGCGAGCGCAGATGCCGACGCCGCTGACCGCGAGCGCGCTGACGAGACCGAGGAAGGCGGCGAGCAGTGTGAGGAAGATGGCGAGAGCGGTGCGCATGGGAAAGAGGGGCCGGCGTTTCCTGCCGGCCCCGCCATCATCGCATTACTTGCGGACGATGAACGTGATGGTCAGCTCGAAGTAGGTGTCGACCGCCGTGCCGTGCAGCGTGCCGGGAGCGAAGCGCCACTGGTTCACGGCGTCGAGCGCGGGCTGGTCGAACGCGGCAAACGAGCTGCGGACGACGCGCGGCTCGCGGATGGTGCCGTCGCTGCCGATGATGCACTCGACCACGACCACGCCGTTCACGCCCGCTTTCGCGGCGACCGGCGGATAGTTCGGCGACACGCGAACCAGCACCTTCGCCGGCTTCACCTCGCCGACCGCGCGGAAGACCTGGTTCGGCGTCGGCGGCGTCACGACTTCGGGCTTCACGGGAAGGCCGCCGTCGATGCCGTTCGGGTCGCCGACGGGGCCGACGACGGTCCCGGTGCCGTCGCCTTCTCCTGACGATGCGAACGTGCCGGGATTGGTGTCCGTCGTGGCGGAAGTCGGCGGCTGCGGCGTCGGGATGGCGTCCGGTGTCACGGTCGGCGCGGTCTGTTGCGCGGGCTTCTGCTGCGGCAGCTGAACGGGCGTCTTCACCGGCTGTTTCGCGCCGCCGTTCGGATCGCCTTTCTGGACCGGGACCTGCGGCACGGTCTCGATCTTGAACAGCGCGAACTGTTTGGGAGCCTCATTGGGAAACGTCGTGGCGCTCAGGCTGCCGACGACGACGGCGAGGCCGACGAACGTGTGTGCGGCAATCGAGGCACTGAGGAGGCCGAAGCGTCGCTCGGCGGCTACCTCGCGGGTCTTGACGACGGCGGTTTCGAACATGGGATGGTTCCCTCCTTCGCAAGCTTCGACACCGCCGTGTGCGCGGAAAGTGCAACAATCGGGTTACATGCGATCGCTCCTTCTCGCTCTCGCCTTTGCCACATGCAACACTGCCGTTCCGATGGCGCCCGCACTCCACGTCTCCCTCACCACCGACGGCGGCCTCTCCGGCCGCGGCCTCGGATCCATCGAAGTCACCGGCCGCGCCATCAAGACGGACAAGTGCAACGCCGAGCTGACGGACGAGGAAAACGCGGAGCTGACCCGTCTCGCGCAGGCGGCGAAACCGGAATCGTGGAGCGCGGAGTACGGCAAGCCGGCGCGCCCCGATCAGGTGCATTACACGCTCACGCTCGAAGGCCACTCGACATCGTGGTGGGGCGAGAACGCGGAGGGGCTGCCGGAGGAAGTGCGCGCGTTACGCGAGTCACTGTGGAAGGTGCGTTCGCGCGCGTGTACCGGTTAACGTGGGGACGGGCTTCAGCCCGTCCCGGGACCGGCTGAAGCCGGTCCCCACGTCTTTTCCGTTGATCATTCGCATTCGTTCCAATGCGCCGCGGTGCGACGGGTTGAAGCGCAGCGCTTCTTCCAGCCAGTTGCGCGCGGACGCGAGGTTGCCGCGGCGAGCGTCGAGATCCGCAAGCAAGACGAGCGCATCGATCGCATACGGCACTTCATCAACCGCGACGGTGAGCTCGCGCGTCGCCGCATCGAAGTCGCCACGACGGGCGGCCGCGATGCCGAGCGCGATGTGAGGCCGCACTAGGCCGCGCGTCGCCGGATCGTTCGCCAGCTTCTGCAACGCCGGCGTCGCACGCGCATCGCCGAAGCTGGCGAGGACGAGCGCCGCGGCCTGACGCACTTCGACGGACGGATCGTCCAGAAACGCGGCGACGTCTTCCGCGTTGGCGCGCGCGTTGGCGTAGCCGAGGGATTCGAGGAGACGGGTGCGAAGGAGGGCGTCGCGCTCGTGGAGCAGCGGGATGACGACGCTCGGCGTCTGCGTGGGAAAGCGCTGGCCGAGGAGTTGGGCGGCGGCGCCGCGGAGGCTCGGCGCTTCGCTCGCGTCGCGGACGACGGCGGTCAACGCAGCAAGGCTCATCGACGCGCCTTTCTCATCGATCGCGTCGGCGAGTTGGAGACGGCGGCGTTGCCGCGCGGGCGCCGACGGCCACCATTTCTCGATCGCTGCCTGCATCGACTGCGGCGACTTGTCGGCGTGGCAGACGTTGCACGCATTCGGGACGCCGTGGCGCACGGTGTTGAGCGGATTCGGGATGTCGATCGCATGGTCGGCGAACTTGTCGAGGACGCCGCTCAGCGTCGGCGGCATGTGGCAATCGACGCAGGTCGCCTTCGCGTGATGTCCGTGATCGGGTGCGAGATTCTTGTGACACGAGAGGCAGACATCGCCTGGCTTCAGGTCGTCGCGCTCATGGTCTTCGTGCGGCGCGGTGTGGCAGCTGAGGCACGTCGCGCCGCCGGCTAGATAGCACCGCGACTGGAGCAGCGCCTGGTATTCGAAGCTCGAGCTCGAGGGCCGGCCGTCCGCGAAGTACTCGCCGGAGCGATCGGTGCTGTCGGTGACGACGAGCGGCTGGAACTTGTCCCCGTAACGGTCGCCGGGACGGAACTGATCGTGCGCGTCGAGCAGTGGGAAGATCGGCTCGCGCGGGCCGTGGCAACGCGCGCAGAGCGAGAGCTGCACGTCTTTCGCGACGTGGCCCGGATGGAGGATGTCTTCCTTCGCCTTCGTCTCCGCATGACGCGCCCCGGGACCGTGACACGCCTCGCAGGCGACACCCGCATCGACGAAGCTCGTGCGCCAGGCGTGCGTCGCGCGGTCGTAGCGGAGGTCGAGTCCCGTCGTATGGCACTCGAGGCATTCCTTGTTCGCCGTCCGCCGGAAGTTCGTCCAGAAGAACGGATGGTCGGGGCCGATCTGCCCCTGCTTCTTCTCGTTGTAGTCGACCCAAGCGCCGTGGCCGGTAACGTGGTAGTACACGGGAAGCACCTGCCAACGGCCGTCGGGGAAGACGGTGACGTCGTCCTGCATCCGCTTCGCGCCGATGACGTACGAGACGTCGAAGTCGCCCTGCTTCCCTGCGCGATCGCGGGTGCGCATCACGTACGCGTCGCCGCGTTTGCGCATCCACGCTTCGGAAGACTCGCCGTGGAAATGCGCGCCGCCGAAGTTGCCAACGACGTCGTTGGGCGTCGCTTTCGCCAACGCCCGCGCGTGCCAGCTGTGGGCCCAGCGATCGTGATTCTTCTGGTGGCAATCCGCGCAGACTTCCGAGCCGGCATAGGCGTCGCGCGACGGCAGGAACTCGTCCTCCCCGCGCTTCGACGTGGCGGAAGCGCGACGTGGCGCAGGGCGGGCGGTGCGTTCGCGACAGCCGGCCACGGCGAGCACGATCGCGAACACCGCTAGTGGCGTGTATTGGCTGAACTGGTACCACCTGGCTTGGTCTCGACGTCGTGAGCTTCGTTGCGCCTCCTCAGCGTAGTCCCCGCTATGCCTGCGTCGCCGCGCCTCGCTCACGGCGCCCATCCCGGCGCCATCTGGTACCAGTTCAACCATTACACACCACTAGTTTTGCTGGCGAAATTGCTGATGGCATTCGGTGCACGCTGCGTTCACGGCCTCGAACTGCGCGTCGAAGGCTCTTGCGTCTTTGCCGTGGGCGAGCTGGGAGAGGCGCAGCGTCTCGCGCTCCAGCTTCGCCGCCGCGGCCTGGAGCTCCGGCCAGCGTTGCCATACGTCTGGTTTCGCCGCGGTGCGCGCGACGTCCGGCCCCGTTCCTTTGGCGAACAGCGCCGGCAAGCCGCCGCTCAGATTCCGCATCGCTTCAGCATCGATGGGTAAACGGGAACGATCGCTCACCTGCTTCTTCACCACCATCGACATCGCATTCATGTGCGCGCCCATCGCCTTCATGACGATGGAGCGGTACTTGATCGTGGCTTCGGGGGCGTCGGCGAGGAGCGGGAACGCGAGGAAGAGCAGGAGCGCGAGTCGTTTCATGGAATCAAAAAGGCCCGCCGCGCATGATCGCGCGGCGGGCCGGGAACGACAACCGAAAGATGGTTACGGCTTGGTGGTGCAGAGCGACCAGGCGCCCGTTCCGCTGTACGCGTAGATGCGCCACCGGTAGGTGCCGGCCGTGCCGTTGTAGGAGATGTTCTCCGTCGCGGTCGAGCCTTCCGAGGCGGCGACCTGCGTCCAGGTGGAGCCGCTCAGCTTCTGCAGGTAGAGGTCGAAGTCTTTGCCGGAGGGGCCGGTGAGCGCGCCGGTCTGCGTGCCCGCGTTCGCGGCGAAGCCGGTGCTGCTGGAGACGTAGGCCGTCTGGCCGGTGGCCGTGAACGAGCCGGTGGTGGTGGTGCAGGTCGGCGTCGAGCCGCCGCTGTAGGTCGCCTTCAGCGTGGCGCCGGAGTAGGTGCTGTAGCCGCTGAGGCTGATGTACCAGTCGCCCGCGACCGGGTTGGAGACGGTGACCGTCTCGTTGTTGCCGGAGAGGTACGGGCGGTAGTCGTAGACCGAGCTGGTCGGGATCGCGCCGCGCTTCACGTAGAGGTCGGCGTCACCCGTGCCGCCGGAGAGGGCGATGACGAGCGAGGTCTGGCTGGCCGGAACCGTGATCTTGTAGTTCGTCCAGGAGCCGGTCGCGCCGGAGACCGTGATGCCCACGCCGTTGGAGAGCGTCGTGGTCGTGCCGGTGCTGCCGCCGCCCGGAGCGCCGACTGCGTCCCAGGCCGCCGTGACGGTGGCCGCCGCGGTCGCGCCATAGAGGTCGGTCGCCGCCTGCACCGTGCCGGTGCGGGCGCCGGAGAAGCCCGTGGAGGACGTCCAGTAGGTGGTCAGCGCGCGGTACCAAATGCGCTGAGCCATGTCGAGGGAGGTCGAGGCGGTCGAGGAGAGAGCCGTGACGCTGATGGAGGTCTTGCCGCGCGGGTGCGTGCCGCCGACGACCATCAGGTAGTAGGCGAGGTTCGCGATGCCCGAGTTGCCGTGGACGCCGCCGTTGTCAGCGGTGCCGGTGATGCGCTCCGGGTAGTAGTCCTTCGAGTAGCCGTCGGCCGTCGGGTTGTTCATGTAGCGGAGGGCGTCGCCCGCCGTGCCCGGGGTCGTGATGTCCTCGCCGACCTTCCAGGTGTTCGCGTTCGGCGTGCCGCCGTTGGTCGAGTAGGCCTCGCAGGAGTTGCCGAGGATGTCCGACGTCGCCTCGTTGAGCGCGCCCGACTCGTTCGAGTAGTTGAGGTTCGCGGTGCGCTCGGTGACGGCGTGGGTCAGCTCGTGCGCGTCGACGTCGAGGGCCTTGGAGAGCGGACCGAACTGCGAGCCGTCGCCGTCGCCGTAGACCATCTGCGTGCCGTTCCAGAACGCGTTGTTGTAGCTGGTGGAGTAGTGGACCGAGGAGATGATCGTCGCGCCGGCGCCGTCATAGGAGTCGCGGGCGAAGACGTTCTTGTAGTAGTCGTACACATTGCCGGCGTAGTTGTACGCGGCCTGCGCGGTCGTATCGGAAGTGGCCGTGCCGCCTTCCTGCCACAGCAGCGTGCCCGGAAGCGTCGTCCGGTTATTGGCCGTGTAGACCTTGCGGTTCTTCGCGCGCTGGATCTTCGGCTGGTAGAGGACGAGCTCACCGGCGTTGTCGCCCGAGGCGTCGGCGTAGAGCACGTCGACTTCCGGACCGTCGGCGCCCTTGTAGGAGACGGTGGCGCGCCAGGCGAGGAAGGCCGAGCTCTTCTCGTTGACGACCCACACGAGCTGCGCGCCGCTTTCCCAGCGGTAGTTGGAGGCACCGCGCTCCGTCGCCGCGTTGGAGAGCGCCGTGAAGGCGTCCATCGTCGGATAACGGTCGCCGCGGTCGGCCGTCAGGCGGCCGTTCATCGCGAAGACGTTGCCGGCGGCATCGCTGTGGATGATGTATTCGGCGCCGACGACCGGCAGGCCGTACATCTTTTCCTGCATGCGGGTGTGCGTCTGGCCGAACTGGTCGGTCGTGCTGGTGAGGACGTCGAAGTCTTCCGAGCCGGTCAGCTGGAGGAGCTCCTTCTGACCCTTGAGGAAGGTCTTCGCGGCGGCAGCGGCCTTGCCGGCGCCCAGTTTTCCGAGAGTACCGGTGACGAAGGTCGGGACGCCTTTGTGGTCTTGATCTTTGACCGTGATGCCATTGGTCGGCGCGACGCCCGTCTTGGCGAACGCTGCCGTAGTGGCGAGGAACAGGAACGCGGCAAGGGTTTTCTTCATGCTTTTCCTTTAAATCCTTTCGGTGTTGTGCCCCTCCTCCAAGGCAACCGCAATACCATATTTTTAAATCGTTGATTTTAAAAGAGTTGACGATTTCATGACGCTGAAAAGGCATATTTTTTGACCCTGTTACGCATCGGTAACGGGGTCAAGAAGTGACCAAAGGGTTAGCGATGGACCCATTTGCGAGTCACTTTTTCAGCAGTTTCGCCACCATCCGCAGCAAAGCGTCGGCTGGATAGGGCTTCGCGAGGAAATCTCGCGCGCCGGCCGAGGTGGCCCGAAGGAGCCAGTCGTCGTCGCCCGAACCGCTCGTGGCGATGATCGGCAGGTCGTGCGAAACCTGGCGGAAGGCGGCGATCAGGGCCGCGCCGTCGACGACCGGCATCATCATGTCGGTCACGACGAGGGCGATCTGCGCCTGCATCTCGCTGAACAGCGCCGCCGCCTCCGCCCCGTCCTCGGCCGTCACGACCTCGTATCCGAACGCCTCCAGCGTCTGCTTCGTCACGCTCAGGATCGTCGCCTCGTCGTCGACCACGAGGATCAGCTCCCCGTTTCCGCGCGCCGCCTCGCTTCCCCCCTCCTCCCGCTGCGTCGCGAGCGGCTCCTCGACCTGCACCGGGAGAAAGATGCGGAACGTCGTCCCGCTCCCCTCCTCGCTCGCCACGTCGACGAAGCCTGCGTGGCTGCGCACGATCTGGTGCGCGGTGAAGAGGCCGAGCCCCGTCCCCTTCCCCTCCTCCTTCGTGGTGAAGAACGGCTCGAAGATCCGGTCGAGCACCGCCGGCGCCATGCCCGTCCCCTCGTCGCGGACTTCGATCACGACGTAGTGCCCCGGATTGACGTGATTGCGAAACGCGAGCGACTCGCCCAGCCACGTGCTCGCCGCGGCGATGCGGAGCGTGCCGCCGTTCGGCATCGCATCGCGGGCGTTGACGCAGAGATTCAAAACGACCTGCAGGAGTTGCGTCGCATCGCCGCTCACCGGCGGCAGAAGACCGGGCAGGTCGAGCACGAGGCGGACATTCTTCGGGAACGTGCTGCGCACGATCGCTCCGACTTCGACGACGATGTTCTCGACGCGCAGCGCGCTGTGCCCGCGCGTGGTGCCGCGCGCGAACGAGAGCACCTGGCGTACGAGATCCGCTCCTCGCTCCGCGGACCTCTCGATGCTCTCGATCGTATGCGCGAAGCGTTCGTCGAGGCCGAGGCGGCGGAGGGCGGTGGCGCCGAGGAGGATGGGCATCAGGATGTTGTTGAGGTCGTGAGCCATGCCGCTGGCCAGCGTCCCGATGCTCTCCAGCCGCTGTGCGCGCACGAACTGCCGCTCCAGCTGCTTGCGCTCCGTGACGTCGCGGATCGTGACGAACGCCAGCGACTGACCCTCGCCATAACGGACGATCGACCCGCTGTAGGCGAAGATCCGCTTCCACTCCGTGCCGACCCGGGTGAGGCAGAGCTCCAGGTCGCTGAACTGCTCGCCACGCAACACGCGAGGCATCGGCCGGTCTTCGAACGCGACCGGCTGGCCGTCGAGCGTCGCGACGTCGAAGATGCGGGCGAAGTCGCCGACGGCGCGGCGCCCTTCGTCCGAGATGGACAAGCCGAGCATCGCCAAGGCCGCGCGGTTCCAATGGAGGAAGTTGCCGTCGAGGTCGGCGACGATCAAGCCTTCGTGGAGATTCTCGACCACCGCCTCGAACCGCGCGTAGCTCTCGCGCAGGGCGTGCTCCGCCCGGCGCCGTTCCGTGATCTCCATCGACAAGATGAAAAGGCCCTCCGGCACCGGCTGGATCATCAGTTGGAAAGACTTGACGGTGCCGTCGGGGAGGACGAAGTCGTTCTCCATCTCCGCGGCGATGCCCGATTCCATCACGCGCTGCGACGCGGCGAAGAGCTCCGTGCGCTCGATGCCCGGATAGACGTCCGGCATCGTGTGCCCGACGAGCTCTTCGACGGACCGCCCGCCTTGCCTCGCCGCCGCAGGGTTGACGTAGAGGTAACGCCACCCGCGATCGATGATCTGCGCGCCTTCGATCAGGCGATCGAGCGTCGCACGCAGGCGCGCCTCAACCAATGCCGAGTGATCCGCCGTGTCCGCCATGGCATCGGGGAAGTCCGGACTTCCCTCACCGATTTTGGAGTGACACGATTTCGGAATTCCCCGTAGGGTTTTTGCGCACAGTTGGGGATGGCGAAGAGCTTCCTACCGCCCCGCGGACGCCATCCGTTCTTTCGTCCTCTCCGCTCCCGCCTTGTCTCCGATGATCGTCTGGAGCAGCGCGAGGTCGCGGTAGGCTCGCGGGTTTCGAGGGTCGATGCGGATCTCTTCCTCGAACTCCCGGATCGCATCCTCTACGCGGCCGAGACGCGCGTAGGTGTCGGCGAGCACGTAGTGGAATCCTTCCGGCACCGAAGCCTCGATCCGTTTCCGTTCCTCCTCCGACGCCTGGAGCAGTTCCAGCGCGCGGGGGAAATCGCGTCGGGCGGATGCGATGCGTGCGCCGAGGAAGAGCGCATGCGCCTTCTCCGCCGCATTCCCCTCCGCCACCCGTTCCTGGGTCGCCGCGGCTTCGAGGTTGCCGCGCGCCAGCTCGATCTCGCCAAGGATGAGTTGCGCGCCGGGCGCGTCACGGTCGGCAGCGTAGCGAGCGTGTTTCGCCGCGTCGTCGAACTGACGCGCATCCATCAGTGCCGAGGCGGCGGAGAGTGCGAACTCGGGGGCGAGATGCGGCGTCAGGCTGATGCCGTCCTCGTAGACCTTGGCGGCGCGCGCGAAGTCGCCCTTGCGCTCGTAAGCGACGCCGAGGAGATCGCGGACGTCGGACCAACGCGGGTTCTTGGCCAGCAACTGCTCGAGCTCGGGGATCGACTGATCGCGCATCGCCTGCCGGAGCTGCTCGAACTCGGCGATGTGGTCCTTCGGGTCGGCGAGCGTCTCTTCCCCGCCTCCGGCGCTGACATATCCAAGCGAGGCGAGCTTGCGCTTCTCCTCGTCGGAGACGACGTCCGGCGCGGCGTACGCGCCGCCGACGTTCTGCAGCGTCTTGTGCGCGGCGAGATAGCCGCGGCGGTAGCGATCGATCGCGTTCGCCTTCTCCGTCGGATCGGCGTGCAGGTCGTAAGCCTCGGGATGCGGAGCGTCGATGTAGTGCACACGCGATTCGACGAGCGAGTGCAGATCGCTCCAGCCGATGTGAATGCGCGGGAAGAGCGACTCGGCATAGAGCGCGTGCGGCTTGATGTCGGGCAACTTGCCGCTGCTCACCGCGGTGAGGATGAGGTTGCGCACGTCGGCGAGTCCGACCGCTTCCTCGATTCTGCTCGCCTTGCCGCCCGGCATGCGGACGATCAACGGCACCTGCAGCGACTCGCGATAGAGGAGGATGCCGTGCTCGCGTTCGCCGTGATCGCCGAGGCCTTCGCCGTGATCGGAGAGGACGACGATCAATGCGTCGTCGTAGAGCTTCTCGCTTTTCAGGAAGGTGAGGAAGTCGCCGACGATCGCGTCGGCGTCACGAACGTCCGCCTCGTACGTCGGCGCGTATGGCTCGTGCGGCTCGTACAGATGGAGGAAGTAGAAGAAGGGTTGTGCCTTGTGATCGCGGATCCACGTTTCCGCGATCTGCTCCGTGACCCGCCCCGGCCGCTGCAACGCGCCGAGCGGCGCGCCGTCGACGATGCCGATGGCGTCGTCATATTCGTCGAACCCCGCCTCCGCCCCCGTCGACTTTCTGAGGACGTAGGCTGAGACCGCGCCCGCCGTCTTGAACCCCTTCTCGCGCAACGAAGCCGCCAACGTCGGATGCTTCTGCGCATCGAAGCGATACCCCGCGTTGTCCCGCACCCCGTGCTCCGGCGGCAACGCACCGGTGAAGACGGTGAGATGCGAGGGCAACGTCAACGGGCAATGCGACCACGCATTCGCATACACGGCCGACTCTTTCTCGAACGCCGCGAGATGAGGCGTTCGGGCGGCGGTGACGTAGTCGGAACGCAGCGTGTCGATGGAGATGAGGATGATGTTCTTGGGGCGGGGTTGCCGCGTGCACGCACAGAAGACGAGGGCGAAGATCGCGACGAGTTTGCGCATCTATCGCGGTTGTTGCTGGTTGCTGGTTGCTGGTTGCTGGTAGTTGCGTTTGCGACGTGTTGCGTCCTGAATGAGGTTCGTCAATCCCTTGCCGATACCGTTGAGAGTAGCGACCAGCTTTGCGTGAGTCAGTTCGTCGAAGTAACCAAGTTCGCGCGCAACGAAGAGTTGGGTCTCCACTTCGTACAGCGAACCGCGGGCATGGCCGAGAAATTGGATCCACTCGCCGGACGTGATGCGCCCATGCCCTTCGGCGATGTTCGACGGCACCGAGACCGCCGCACGCTGCAACTGCGCGACGAGTCCGAATCGCTCGTGACTCGGGAAGGAACGCGTCAACCGATAGATCTGCACGACGAACTGGACGCTCGAACGCCACACACGAAGATCATGAAATGACATCTTTCTTGAGGTGCCGAGAGAGGAAGCACGCTCCAGTGGGCGTCGCCAGTATCTACCAGCAACCAGTAACCAGCAACCAGCAACTATTCGAACGCCACCGCCCCGATCCGCCGCCCCCGCCCGTCCAGCAGCTCGCGCAGGTTCGTCGCCTCGATGAACAGGTGGCGATGGCGGACGCAGTGCACGGCCACGCAGAAGAAAAGCACGGCGATCGTCGCGAACCAGACCGTCGACGCGGGGCTGCTGGTCGGGAGCGGCGACGCCGAAGCGTTCACGAAGAGCTCCTGCACCACGATCAGCACGAAGATCGGAAGGGGGAACGAAACCAGTGCCGAAAGCATGCGGCTGGCCTGGATCGAAAAGTAGGGCCGCACGGAAAGCATCGAAAGCGAGATGAAGAAGCCGAGGAGCAGGCAGGAGATGAAGTGCAGCTCGCCGAGGGTGGGGTCCGCGGCGCCGCGGTGGACGAGCACGACCATGCGCCACTGCAGGAACATCGTCGCGGACAGCGTCAGGATCGAGCCGATCGCGGAGAACACGGCGAAGAACGCGCCGAAGAGATTGCGGGGCGCGAGCAGCGCGGCCATCCGGACGAAGATCGCCGCGGCGGCGAATCCGCCGATCAGAGCGATCAGTACTGTCCAGGCCGCGCCGACGATCGGAGGAGTGCCGGGCGCGCCGAGGATCGCGAACGCCAGCGACGCGCCCTGGAGCTGGCGCGCCGATTCCGCGGCGCTGCCCAACGCGAGGAAGAGGCAGAACACGGTGCCGGCGTAGAACAGAATCTTCGGCATGGCCCGACCATCTTACTCTTCTGCTCGCGCTTCGCTCCCCTCGCGGAAAGAAATGATCCGGTCGAGGCGGATCTCCAGCGGCCCGGAGTCGGAGTCGAAGCGCACGAACTCCGCGCCCTCCGTCGTGTACACATCGGCAATGCGTCCGCGTTGCTTCTGCGCCACGCCGTCGAGATCGAACTCCAGCTCCACGGGATTGCGATGCATCGCTGCGGCTTCGAGCTGATCGTGGTAGTCGCACGAGACCGGCTCGTATCTTTCTTCGGTCATTGCTGAACCCTCCGCCGCGCGTCTTCGCAACTTCAATGCCGTGCTACGATGCGCCGCGGGTTCGGGATACACATCTGATGTTCGTCTGGCTGCTGCTCGCATTCGCGCTCGTTCTGCTCGCCCTGCTCGTGGCCTCCTTCCGGTCGCGGGCCATCGTCTTCTGCCAGTACCTCCGCACGATGACGGGCATCGAGCTCCAGCCTTCCCTCGTCCGCCGCGTGTACCGCGAGAGCGGCAAGGAAGGCGTCCGGGAGCTGTTCCTCGACCTCATCATTCAGGAGGATCTGAAGGAAGGTCCCATGAATCCCGAGGAAGAGATCGCCGGGCGCGAAGCGGCCATCTGACGCGCGGCCGCGCCGGGAACGAGCGGCCGTTGGGAAACGTTCACCGTCACACAACAGGGCGCGCCCGGCGGTTCGGCTACGATGCGCGCGCAAATCCGTAACCCGACGCGAGCAGTTTCGTAACTGCATTCACCATCAACCTACTTGTCTGAAGGAGAGCTCATGAGATCTCGCATGCTCACGTATTTCGTGTGCGGCGCGTTGCTGCCCATCGTTGGAATCGGCGCCGAGGCGCCGAAGAAGACGGCGGCCGCGGCGGCTCCGAAGGCGACGGCGAGCGACAAAATCCTGCCGTTCAAAGCCGTCGAGCACACCCTCCCGAACGGCCTCAAAGTCATCGCCGTCCCGACCGGCTTCCCCAACATCGTGTCGCTCTACATCCCGGTGCGCACCGGCTCGCGCAATGAAGTCGAGGCGGGCAAGTCCGGCTTCGCGCACTTCTTCGAGCACATGATGTTCCGCGGCACGGAGAAGTACTCGCCGGAGAAGTACAACGCGATCATCCAGAAGGCGGGCGCGCGGCAGAACGCGAACACCTCCGACGACCGCACGACGTACCACATCACGTTCGCGAAGGACGACCTGGAGAAGATCCTGGAGATCGAGGCGGACCGCTTCAAGAACCTCTCCTACTCCCCCGAAGCCTTCAAGACCGAGGCGCGCGCCGTCCTCGGCGAATACAACAAGAACTCGGCGAGCCCCATCCGCAAGCTGTTCGAAGTGCAGCGCGACGCCGCGTACACGACGCACACCTACAAGCACACCACGATGGGCTTCATCAAAGACATCGAGGACATGCCCAACCAGTACGACTACTCGAAGACGTTCTTCAGCCGCTGGTACCGGCCGGAGAACACGACGATCATCGTGGCGGGCGACGTCGATCCGCAGAAGGTGTTCCCGATCGTCGAGAAGTACTGGAGCGACTGGAAGCGCGGTACCTACAAGGTCGACATCCCGGTCGAGCCGCCGTCGACGAAGCCGGTTTATGCGCACGTCCCCTGGCCGTCGCAGACGATTCCGTGGGTCACCGTCGCCTTCCGCGTCCCGGGCTGGGACGAGACTTCGAACGAGCTGCCGGCCCTCGACACGGCGCTCGACCTGGAGTTCGGCCAGACGTCCGACCTCTACAAGCGCCTCGTGGAGCAGGAGCAGAAAGTCGACCGCCTCTTCACCTCGAACGGCCCGTCGATCGACCCGGCGCTCTACACCGTGTTCGCCCGCGTGAAGGACGGCAAGGACGCGAGCTACGTCCGCGACGAGATCCTCCGCACGTTCGCGAAGCTGCGCGACCGGCAGGAGCCGGCCGATCGCGTGAACGAGTCGAAGAGCAACACGCGCTACAACTTCGTGCGCAGCCTCGACAATACGGAAGCCATCACCCAGACGCTCGCGGAATTCGTGTACTACAAGCGCTCGTACGACACGATCAACAACTACTACAAAGAGCTGGCGAGCCTCACGCCGGCGGACCTCCAGACCGTCGCGAAGAAGTACATCACGGATAACAACCTCGTCGTGA
Source organism: Acidobacteriota bacterium (assembly GCA_019242175.1). Lineage (GTDB taxonomy): Bacteria > Acidobacteriota > Thermoanaerobaculia > Gp7-AA8 > Gp7-AA8 > JAFAVZ01. Next base: position 1,349 of record JAFAVZ010000656.1, on the reverse strand, counting down.
CGACCCTCGCCTCGAGCGCGCTCCCGGCGGGCATCGAGACCACCCCGTCGCTGGCGTCGTTCTCTGCTAGCACCAGTGCGGCCGCGTCCAGCAATCTACGCATGGTGTCGCAGAAGTCCGTCCTGCCCCAGGTCGAGTTCAAGCTGCTGTTCGGCTCCGGCTCGGCCAGCGATCCGGCCGGCAAGGAAGGCCTGGCCGTCCTCGCCGCGTCCATGATCACCGAGGCGGGATCGAAGGACATGACGATCTCGGAGATCAACAAGGCGCTCTACCCGATGGCCGGCGCGTGGTACTCGCAGGTCGACAAAGAGCAGACGACGATCACCGGCTCGATCCACAAGGACAACTGGCGCAATTTCGTCGACATCGTCCTTCCGGCGCTCCTCGCGCCCGGCTTCCGCGATGAAGACTTCGGGCGCCTGAAAGACGCGCAGCTGAACGCGCTCAAGCAGGACCTGCGCAGCAACAACGAAGAGGAGCTCGGCAAGGAGCGCCTCCTCATCAATCTGTATCCGAGCACGCCGTACGCGCACACCGCGCTCGGCACGGTCGCCGGCCTCAACGCGATCACTGTCGACGATGTCCGCAAGTTCATCGCCGACAACTACACGCGTGGCAATCTCACCGTCGGCCTCGCCGGCGACTATCCGGACGAGCTCGTGTCCCGCCTGAAATCCGACCTCGGCGCGCTGCCGGCGGGCTCGAACGCTGGCGGCATCCAGTCGCTGCCGAAGATCGCCGGCCACATGCCGAGCGGCCTCGAAGTCGAGATCATCCAGAAGGACACGCGCGCGACGGCGATCTCGTTCGGCCGCCCGCTGCCGATCACGCGTGCCGATGCGGACTTTGCGGCGCTGAACGTCGCCCGTGCGTGGCTCGGCGAGCACCGCGCGTCGACCGGCCGCCTCTACAACCGCATCCGCGAGATCCGCGGCCTGAACTACGGCGACTACTCATACATCGAGTTCTTCAATCGCCCCGGCGGCCAGTTCTTCCCCTCGGCCAACATCGCGCGCCGTTCCCAGGCGTTCGAGATCTGGATCCGGCCGGTCGTGCCGGAGAACGCGCACATGTCGCTGCGCATCGCGCTCTACGAGTTGCAGAAGCTCATCGACAACGGGCTGTCCGAGGAAGACTTCCAGTCGACGCGCGACTACCTGATGAAGAACATCTATCTGATGACTGCGACGCAGGATCAGCGCCTCGGCTACGGCCTCGACTCGTGGTGGTACGGCATGCCCGACTACACCGACACGATGCGCGCCCGTTACGCGAAGCTGACCCGCGCCGACGTGAACAACGCGATCAAAAAGTACCTGTCGGCGAAGGACCTGTCGGTCGTGATCATC